>NZ_JBQCJW010000005.1:18299-187362 GCF_051967575.1 Solibacillus silvestris | reverse complement strand
AATAAAACAGACAATAAATTAAGAATCAAAAAAATCACGTGGAAATACAAATTTACTTGAGTTAATCGACAGTCTCATTTCTCCTGCTATTCCTCTATATGGACGCTTAAACCGAACTCCCGCCGAAAAGACCGGACCCTCTTCACCCCAGATGCAGGAGTGGCACTCACTTTTCAGCGTTTCAGGCTTTTTTATGATGAAACGTTTGTTAAGCTAAGCCGAAGCAAGTATTTAATCCTAAGGAAATTAAAACAAATAAAACCCCCACATTTAGCAGGAGTTCAATTAGGTTATAAGAAAAATGCTAGAACGCTATAAACGCCTCGTTCAATAAACATAAGTGCGAATAAACCAATAATCGGCGAAATATCAATCATGCCGATCGGTGGAATAAACTTGCGGAAAAACCCTAAATACGGTTCACATACTGTTTCAAGGAAGCGACCAACAGCCGACTCTTGGAGTGCTGGTATCCAAGACATTAATATGTAACCAATCAGCATGAAGCGGTAGACGATAAATGCTGTTGATACTAATTGAAAAATAATCATTTTTATACCTCTCTATAATAAATTACTCGAATGTTAAATTCGAAATTTCTCCTGATACTTCAACATTTTCTGGTGTACAAAGGAAAATATCATTTCCTATACGCTGAATATCTCCACCTAAAGCATACACTGTCCCGCTTAAAAAATCGATAATTCGCTTCCCTTGATCTCGATCAATACGCTGCAAATTAACAACAGTTGCACGTTTATTTTTTAAATGTTCCGCGATATCCTGCGCTTCTGCATATACACGCGGCTCTACTAAAACAAGTTTTGAATTTTTTGATGAAGACGCAGCTTGTAGACTCACAACATTGTTATGGTTTTGCGTAACGACATCATTGCGCGGTGGTTGCTGCTGCATTTTACGCTCCTTTTTCATCCGATTTTGAATGAGTTGTGGCTGTTGCTTCTGCACTGGTTCTTGATAATATTGCTGTGATTCATTTTGTACAGCTTTTGGTCCTTGTTTTTGCGCTGCTTGTGTTTGAGCCGGAGCATATTCATCTTCCATTTCTTCCAAATAAAAGAATTTATCAAAAATATTTTTAATGCTCATATTAAATCCTCCTTAACCAACAAGAGCTGTTCCAATTCTTACAAATGTTGCCCCTTCTTCAACTGCAATTTCGAAGTCATTTGACATGCCCATCGATAATTCAGTACAAGGTACATTTGGTATGTTCAATTGTGACACTTCTTGCTGCAACTGTTTTAACTGTTTAAACACTTGTCTTATAACGGTTTCATCTTCTGTAAAAGGAGCCATTGTCATTAAACCAACTACTTCAATTTTTGAAAATTGCTCAAGCTGCTTCACAAAGTCAAGCGCTTGTTGTTTCGTCAATCCATGCTTTGATTCTTCGCCCGAAACATTTACTTGCAAGAAGCATTTCACAGTTTTTGATGCCCTTTTTTCAATCTCTTCCGCTAAGCTTAGACGGTCCAGCGAATGTAAATAGTCGATTTGATCGATTATTTGCTTTACTTTTCTCGTCTGCAGCGAGCCTATATAATGCCAGGAAATGTTTGATTGAATGGACTGTAATTTATTGGCCAGGCCTTCTGGACGGTTTTCCCCCAGATGCTCAAGCCCAGCCTCAATTGCTTCTTCGGTGCGGATGACATCGACTTCTTTAGTCACCGCAATGATTTGAACTCCCTGATCCACATTCGCACGCTTTTTTGCATTTTCTATTTGGTATTGAATCTTTTTTAAATTTTCTTCGATTTTCGCCACTTTTTTCCCAACTTTACGACAATAGTTTCTTCCATTGTAACAAGGGTATGTTTAATTATCAATGAATAGGGCGACCTATTCATCGGGCGATTTCACTAATATGACATCTTTTCCGACTGTGAGAATATGACTAAAGGCAATTTTCTTAACTAACTCTTCCCCTTGAAATAAATGGTAAAACTTTTTTGGCGGAGAAATTATAAACGCAATGATGACACCTTCTTTTTCATCTACTTCTGCATCCACAATATAACCGATGAATTTTCCGCTCGTCGCTTCAATAATTTCCTTTTCCTGAACGGATGAAAATCGCATTCCTCCATCCTCTCTCTCAAGTATAATATTATGCTTCCCGAAATAGGTACATCCAGTTTTTTACAATTTATCCGAAAATCCTTTTAAAAAAACTGTATGAAGATGAAAAGGACAGCCCTACAATTTGGACAGTCCCTCATAATTTCTATCTATTTAACGAAAATCGCGCTTCATCATTTCTACTGCGCTCTTTTCCAACCTTGAAATTTGTGCTTGTGAAATACCTAAAGACTGGGCAATTTCCGTTTGAGTTTCACCTAGGAAAAAGCGCTTTTCTATAATCATTTTTTGTCTGCTGTTTAGCTTTTTCATACTCTCTTGCAATGAAATCGAACCGACCCAATGTTCTTCTGTCACTTTATCTTTAATCTGATCAATCATAAATATCGCATCGCCGCCATCGGAATATATCGGCTCCTGCAGCGACATCGGGTCTTGAATGGCATCAAGTGCAAATAAAACATCTTCTTTTTTCATATCAATTGCTTGCGCTAATTGCTCGATTGTTGGTTCAGTTAAATGTTCCGCAATAAATTGTTCCTTCGCTTTCATCGCCTTATATGCAATATCCCGCAACGAACGTGATACTCTCAGTGCATGATGATCACGCAAATGACGGCGAATTTCTCCCATGATCATCGGTACCGCATATGTCGAAAATCGCACATTATGCTTCAGATCAAAATTATCAATCGCTTTTAATAAGCCGATACACCCTACTTGAAATAAATCATCTGCCTGTTCACCACGATATGCATAGCGACCTACAATACTTAATACTAAACGCAAATTGCAAAATACTAATTGCTCACGAACAATCCATTCTCCTTGCTGTAATCGGATAAATAAATCCTTCATTTCATCTGGCTTCAGTACTGGTAATGTTGATGTATCCACACCACATAATTCCACTTTTGTACGCATCCAACTTCACCTTCCGAACTTGATTGTCTTTTCAATCATTTTGTCCGAAATGCTATTCGCTATGCGCGCCAAAATTAACCAACTTATGCAATCGGTTCGTTCAAATATTCTCGTAAATCTAGTATAATTTTTTTCTCTAATCTTGAAATATATGATTGCGATATGCCTAAATGATCCGCTACTTCCTTTTGCGTCATTTCATCTTTTCCGTTTAATCCAAAACGGCATTCCATAATATATTTTTCGCGTGGTGTTAATTGATTGATGGCGTTAAACATATGCTGACGTTCGATTTTCCGTTCTACATCCAGTGTAATAATATGCTCTTCTGTTCCCAATATATCCGATAATAATAATTCATTGCCATCTGCATCGGCATTTAGCGGCTCATCGAAGGAAACTTCCCCCTTCATACGGCTTGTTTTTCGTAAATGCATCAATATTTCATTTTCGATGCAGCGTGATGCATACGTCGCCAATTTGATGTTTTTATCCAAATTGAATGTTTCAATCGCTTTTATAAGCCCAATTGACCCGATACTAATTAAATCTTCTATCGGAGTGCTTGTATTATCAAAACGTCGTGCAATATAAACGACTAAACGTAAATTTCTTTCAATTAACATATCTCTGGCATGTAAGTCACCATTCATAAAAGCTTCGACTACGACAACTTCTTCTTCACGAGTTAATGGAATCGGCAATGAATCATGTCCCCCTATATAGTATGTCCCTTTTTTTCTAAAGTAGCTCAGAACGTTTAAAATTATCGATTTTATTTTTTGAAGCAATATCGATCCTCCCTTATGAATTCGTTAGGACAAACACATGTGCAATCATTTGTGCATTTTGCGGAAAGCGCGCATCATTTTTCGTAAAAACTACATAGTGGTTCGAATACGTTTTATTATGAATGACAATGGAGATACGGAAGGCTGGTAAAAGTACTTTGCCTTTTTGTACTGTTGTAATAGGAACAATCCGTATCCGCTTCTGCATTTCCTTTGAAAACATTGTCAATGAGTATGGCTCCTGCTCATTCCACGCAAGCAGGCATTCATTAAATTCAGGCGGCAACATCGATTGAACGGATTTAAATGAGATAAAATGGACTGGTGCCTGACTAAATGGCTCAACACATTCATTTCCAGTATCGATATATGTCACAAGCTCTAACTGCTCATCCAATATTTCAACTATACTCGTCGTCACATAACGGCTTTGTGCAATATGCTGCAATTTTTGAAACCAGCCTTTTTTCATCACTGTCAAACTAATACATACTATGCCGAAACATATAAAAATATATACGAAAAATGGAGATGCAAGCAAAAATGGTTGTAATGCTGTTAATAATCCACCTGCGAGCAAAGTAGCAACGACAATCCACTTGCCTTGCTCGTAAAATATTTTCCATTTAAATGAAAAGGCAATGCCTAAAAGTACGATGAAACTTATCAGCAACATGAAGATGTTCCCCATAAATAACACAGCAATCAACGCACTACAAAAGGCTCCTAATAATAATCGCCAAATGGGAATGATGGTATATGTCATTGTTGCGGTAAATTTTAGTAATACGAGATTCATTAAAAAATTCATTAAAAGAATCCACTCTGCATACATGTATTGTCCTCCTGTAAACAAGACTATCAAAGCAAATATGAGATTTTTGTCTAACCGTTGCAGTAAAACCGAAGAATCGTGTGACATATACTTACGCCATTCAGACACATTCGACAAAAAGTTTCCGTAAAGAAAAATGCGGCAATGTACTGTAATTGCCCCGACAATTGAAGCACTAAGTCAATCAACATGCAAAACAGAGGAAATTGATGAATGCTGGCAAATAGATTAAAAACACTAAAGTGCATTAAAAATCTTTTCCCCGTATATATTTTAAAAAATCTTCTAATTCGGCTCATAATTTAGGTACGGCATTTTAACTTATTCTTTGCCAACACTCTTTTTATTCAAAATGAACAATAGCTTCCAAAAAATAAAAAACGATTATTCGCACTAAAAGGCAGAATAATCGTTTTTACTGTTATGAAAGCAGATGCTATTAGCGGTTGCGGCGATTTCGTAAAAACGTCGGAATGTCTAATGCATCATCTTGCTGATAGCTTGTTTGCTGAGGCTGGCGCGGCACTTCTTGCTGTACCGGCTCTTGTGCACGCACAGGCTGTTGCTGTGTTGCAGCTTGCTGGCGAGCACCGATTGACGGACGGACGGGCTGTGGTTTTTGCATAATAAAATCATCGGAGAAGCCTGTTGCAATGACTGTTACAATAATTTCGTCATTCAAGTTATCGTTAATAACTGAACCGAAAATCATATTAACTTCTTCATCTGACGCTAATTGTACAATATCAGCCGCTTCTTGAACTTCATATAAACTTAAGTTCGTTCCTCCTGTGATATTCATAATTACACCTTTTGCGCCATCGATTGACGTCTCTAAAAGCGGAGAAGAAATCGCCTTTTTCGCTGCTTCCACTGCACGGTTTTCACCTGAAGCAATCCCGATTCCCATTAATGCAGAACCTTTATCCGACATAATCGTTTTTACGTCCGCAAAGTCCAAGTTAATTAAACCAGGTGTTGCAATTAAATCGGAAATCCCTTGAACACCTTGACGCAAAACATTATCCGCCTCACGGAATGCTTCTAGCATCGGTGTTGATTTATCGACGATTTGCAATAATTTATCATTTGGAATGACGATTAACGTATCAACCGCTTCCTTCATGGAAGTGATACCGCCAATTGCCTGTGTTTGACGTTTGCGGCCTTCAAATGTAAATGGACGTGTTACGACACCTACTGTTAAAGCGCCCAATTCACGTGCAATCGAAGCGATAACAGGAGCAGCGCCTGTACCAGTGCCGCCACCCATTCCCGCTGTGACGAATACCATATCCGCTCCGCGCAGTACTTCTTCTAATTGCTCGCGGCTTTCTTCGGCTGCTTTTTTTCCTACTTCAGGGTTGGCGCCTGCTCCTAGTCCACGAGTTAATTTACCGCCAATTTGTAATTTATATTCAGCTTTTGATAGATTCAAAGCTTGTGCATCTGTGTTAACAGCGATAAAATCCACGCCTTGTACACCATGTTCAATCATACGGTTAACAGCATTGTTACCGCCACCGCCGACGCCGATTACTTTAATAACGGCTAATTGGTCTGTACCCGTTTCAAATTCTAACATACACTTCTCCTCCTAATTGTTCACGTCATTCATTTTCGTATTAATCGAAAAATTTGTTTAATAAGTTTTTTGCGCGATCAATAACACTTACTTTATTTGCGCTTTCTACTCTCTCCGGTACATTTGCTTGTTTTTTAGAAGGAGCTGGTTGAGTAGGATAAGGTGCATAAGAAGAAGCTGCTACCGGCTCACTGCGGCCATAGAAATCGTCTTCTGCGTTCGCGTATCGAATTAAACCTACCGACGTTGTAAAGGCTGGCTCACGTACACCGATGTAATCTGGCGTATAAATACGAACTCGCGTTAACATAATTTGACGGGCTAGCTGTGCAATCCCTTCCAGCTGTGCTACTCCACCGGAAATCACGATACCGCCAGGCAAATCTTGTACACCCATACGAGCTAATTCATCTAACACTAATTCAAATAACTCTTCCAAACGTACACCGATGATTTCTGAAATATAGCGTTGACTGTATTGATCTGTCGTATCTGTTCCAACGACAGGAACATCAAACAGTTGCTCATCAGAAGCATCGTCATAAAAAGCATGTCCATACTGCTTTTTAATTTTCTCCGCTTGTTCAGTCGGTGTCTTTAATACAATCGATAAATCTTTTGTAATATGATCTCCACCAACTGGTATAACTGCTGTATTCGTTAATAAGCCATCTTGGAATACCGCAATCGTCGTGGAGCCGCCACCTAGATCTATATAAGCCGTACCTTGGTTTTTTTCATCTTCTGTTAGAGCAAAACTTCCTGCTGCCAATGGTTGTAAATAAATTTCGCGAATTTGTAAGCCTGCACGTTCTACACATCTTAATACGTTATGTACAAGCGTCTTAGAAGTCGTAATCATCGTTGCATCCATCTCTAAACGAATTCCAATCATGCCTCGTGGATCTTTAATTTCGTCTAAGTTGTCCACTATAAATTGTTTAGGTATTAAGTTTACTAACTCTCGCTCTGGTGGTATCGACATGACTTGTGCAGAGTCTATTACTCTTGCTAAATCATCATCTGTAATTTCCCGGTCCTCCCCATTCACCGCCACAACCCCTTTTACAGGTTGTAGAACTGTTTGGTTTGCTGGTACGCCGAGCACAACTTCCTCTATTTTAATACCAGTCATTCGCTCTGCTTGATCCACAGCTTTTTTTATTGACTGTACAGTTGCATCTATATCAACAATTGCACCTTTTCTTATACCTGTTGATTTCACATGACCTACACCAATTACGTGCAATTGATCATCGTTCATTTCCCCGATCAGGACCTTAATGGAAGATGACCCAATATCGAGCGAAACATAAATTTCTTGATGATTCAACTTTCTGCACCTCCTTCGATTACTCCTATAGTTCATTCTATTGTAAATTTCGTTGATTGTCTAAGTAAAACGATAAATTGTAATGATATTTTAACGTGATTGTTAAGAGTTTTCCCCCTTTTTCAATCTCCTATTATCAATTTTTGTTAATATTATCCTACGAATGACTGCAATATTTTGAAATAGACGTACACCAAAGGCAAAAATAGCGGCTAAATATAAATCTACACCTATATGAACTCCTAAAAAAGCTAACCCTGCTGCTAAAATTATATTAAAGAAAAAGCCTGAAATAAATACTTTATCGTCGTAAACTTGTTGCAGCTGTGCACGAATACCGCCGACCATCGTATCAAGCGCAGCAAGCACGGCAATGGATAAATAGTTATCATAAACAGATGGAATTTGAATATCTGTTAAAATTCCTAATACCACACCGAATATAAGTCCTAAAAGTGGCAGCCACATATTCGCATCCCCTTCTACTTTTCTGATAAAAAACTACTTTTCTTTACTGTAACTGTTGAATCGATTCGTACATTTCTCTCTGCTTCGTGAATGGTCAATACCAGATTATCGATATAAAATTCATCTTGAAACGACGAAGCCAACAACTGATTTTTCAGCTTTTCAGCTTGCTCATAAGTATGTGTAACCACATTTATTTCTATGTTTTCATTCTCGATTGGCTCACTATTTATTGTCGTTTTTCCATTGATATCGCGGATGGCAGTATTATAGGTTATCCGTTTTTCATCAATTTCAATCGCCTGGGCACTATATCGGTTTAAATCATTTATAAGCCGGATCAATAATTCAGGTGATATGGGCTTTATTTCATATCCGAAGCTCATCAATTCTTGTGAAGGTTCGATAGTTAATGTCAAACCTGGTCCTTTTGTCGGTAAAATGCCTGCACTCTCTTTTAAATTATCGACAGTTTGCTGCAATAATATTTCAGGATTGTTAAATTCCGCATCCTCATATTTGTTTACCGTTTCCGATAAATCGCTTATTGCTGTCAGAAGCTCTGAATGACGCTCCTGTTCTGCTGAAAGTTGTTGACGTATTTCCCAAATATCTACTGTGTTTCGTTCGGTCGGATTTTGAACAGTGTTGTATTGCACTGCCAACATAAAGCCGATGATGAACGAGATTATCGTAATGTTGCGGTACATTTTTTTCGTCATCATCTTCCCCCCGGTTCCGTGTCTTACTCTTCGCTGATTGTTTGCATATGAATTAAATCGCTTTTTTCGAGTGTTACGATTACTTGCTCATTTAATAATTGGTCAAATACTCCGCCGGATAAATCCAATGATGAAATTAGCACATCCTGATTTCCTACTGCCTCGATGACAAACGGCGCCGGGTATTGCTGTCCGTCAATCGTAATAACAGGACCGTTACAGCTAATGTACGAATTCGGTTTTAATCGCTGGCCGTTAATCGAAATGGCTTCCGCACCGGCGATTTTTAATTCATTTAATACTTTAAATATGTGACTTTCGTGAACAATATACTCATTTGGGTTCGTAGTATTTGGATTATAGTCCCCATCTTCCAGCGTAATTTTGATCCCTTGTCCAATTCCAGCAGATAATCCTAATAACAATCTCAATTGCTCTGCATCCTGGCGATTTTGTTCGTATTGGGCTTCATTAGAAGAAAATTGCTTTTCATATGTACGAATTTTCTCTTCCAATTGTGCAAGCTCTTCTGTCAGCTCCTTGTTGCGTTCTTTTTTCGCAATTAAATCTTCCATATATTGATTTTCCTGTTCCAATTGTGTAGAGGCAGTGCTCAACGTACGCTTGTCCTTTGACATATTGTATGAAAAACCGATAATAAAACCCGTTATAATACATACGATAAGCAAAGCGACATATTTGCGGGAAAACATTAATGATTTTTTCTTTTGCTTATTATTATCGTTATTGCTATTCATCATTTTGTTCTTCTGATTGCCCCCCTTCCTCGGCCTCCGCTCCTTTTGTTTCATCCGTCGGTTCCCCTTTTTCTTCAGCATCATTTATTAATGAATACTCATCTGAAAATGGTCGATAATAAGAACCAACTTCAATATCTACAATCCCTTTTTCGGAAGTTTCTTCGTTTTCAATTTGCGCAACGATTGATGGATAGTAATTTAGTTTTTCTGCTAAAGTATTCGCATCTGCTCGTACTTCATACCCATCATTCATGAAAAGCGTAATGGAATACGGATCGGCCTCGGTAGGATTTGCATTAATTTGCGAAATGAGCGACAATACTTCTGGTTTTAACTGTGCAAGCTCTTTTAGTAGCTTTTTTCGTATTGCCTCATTTTCAAACTTCAAAAAGATTGGAGCATCGATAGGGACGATGGCATTTGATTCGTTGAAAATAGCGCCATTATCAAGCATCGGGTAAAACTCCCCATCCTTTGATATATAGGCTACTTTTTGCCATTCGTCGATTGTAATTTGAACATGATTCAAAAACTTTCTTTGAACATGTACAGATTTCACCCATTCATGCTGGGCGATCGCCTGCTCCACCTCCGATATTTTAAAGCCCCATAAAGAATCATCAATGTTTAAATTCGACTGTTCTATATAAAAGGTATCTTCCTTAAGTTGTGCACCTTTTATCTCAATTTTTTTTATATCACTATAAGGTAATTGAAAATAAAGAAGTATGATAATGATGAAAAGAAAGATGGTCACTAATGCAAGAAATTTAAAGTTCGTCCGGCGCCTTCTACGTTTTTTCATAGCTGGTACGCGCTCTGTAATGTCGATTACTTTTTCCATCATTTCTCTACTCCTTTCTTCTTTCATTCGCGAAATTCAAAATAAGCGCTACGGTGACCCATACGACTACTAACGACGTCCCCCCATAGCTGATAAATGGCAATGTGACCCCTGTTACAGGCAACAAATTAATGACAACGCCGATATTGAGCGCTGCCTGCACAGCAATCATCGTTGTGAGCCCGCATATTGCATAAAAGTGAAATACATTGTTGCATTGTAAAGCTAATCGATAGCCAAATATTAAAAAGCACGCAAAAATAAGCAGCAGTCCCATTCCACCGACAAGTCCGATTTCTTCCAAAATGATTGCGAATATAAAATCGTTTTGCGGTTCTGGCAAGTATAAATACTTTTGTCTACTTTTTAATAATCCATGTCCAAATAATCCGGCTGGACCTATCGCAAATAAAGATTGTACCGCTTGGAACCCACTTCCCAGCGGATCGGCCCATGGATTTATAAACGCCTCAATACGTTTCAGCCGATAAGGAGCAGCAATTATTAACGCAACTAATCCGACAATTCCTACGCTTATTAAAATAACATATAGGCGTATCGGGTATTGTGCGAGAAAAAATACAATTAAAACAACGACAACTAAAATGAATACAGCGCCAAAATCCGGCTGCATCATAATTAAAATCGATGGGATGATCAAAATGATAAAATGTTTCCATTGTACAATACGCTCATAGGATTTACGCTGTGTCAGCAGGGCACTTAAATAGATAATCGTTGTTACTTTTGCAATTTCAGCTGGTTGTATTGTAAGTGCACCTATGCCAATCCAGCTTTGGGAACCATTTCTGACAATGCCGATACCCGGAATAAGCACTGCGATGAGCAGGCCGATTGAAACAATATAAAAAATTCCCCAAACTTTTTGTCGCTGCAGCAATTCCCATCGCATCACCCCTACGCAAATAATAAGCGCAATGACGAAATATATAGACTGCTTTAGGTAAAACGGGGTTTGTCCACGATAATGAACATTCCCCCAATATGTACCTGCAGAAAAAATAAAGACAATGCCAATGAGCGACAATGCAATCGCACATATAAAAAAATATTGCCGAATTTTTTGTGACAGTGTAACTATCCTTTCTTAAGAAAGTTTCATAACACGATCAATAAATAAGTCGCCCCGAATTTCAAAGCTTGCATGCTGATCCCAGCTTGCACATGCTGGCGAAAGTAAAATGACGTCGCCATATTCAGACATTTTTGCCCCGTAGCCAACCGCATCCTCTACATCGATTGCACGCACAATATTCGTAATGCCGCATGACTTTGCAAATTCTATAAGGCGAAGTGCAGTTTCACCAAATGCGACAACTGCTTTAACACGTGTCATTTCTTCGCGAAGCTCTTCAAATGAATGTCCCCGGTCCAATCCGCCTGCCAATAAAACAATCGGTTGATCAAATGCTGCCAAAGCACTTTTTGTAGCCAATACATTTGTTGCTTTTGAATCATTGTAAATTTTGCGTCCCTGCCATTCGCGGACAAACTGTGTACGGTGACGCACCCCTGCAAATGTCGCCAGAACCTCTTCAATAGCTTCAATAGGACAGTGCTGTAATAGCGCTGCAGCTGCAGCACATAATATATTTTCTAGATTATGTTTACCCGGCAATACAATATTATCACGTTTTAAGATTGCATCACCTTGCCAATAAATGTATTCTGTATCTGCACTGATTCCCTGTTCCGCATAGCCTTTAGTAGTAAACGGAATGAGCTGCGCTTGTGACTTCCCGGCATATTTTGCCACAACTTCCTGATCGGCATTATAAATAAAATAATCGTCAGCTGTCTGGTTGCGCGTAACCCCAAATTTAGCCTCAGCATATTCTTCAAACGTCCCATGGTAATCTAAATGGGCTTCATACAGATTTGTCAAAATTGCAACATGCGGTCTGAATTCTCGTGTCCCCATTAACTGAAACGATGATAACTCAGTAACGATGACCTCATCTGCTTTTGCTTCTGCTGCAACACCACAAGCAACGGTTCCAATATTCCCGGCGATTAATGGTTTTAAACGGCCTGCTTTTAGCATTTCGTAAAGTAAAGTTGTCGTTGTTGTTTTACCATTCGAACCAGTAATACCGATAAAAGGCGCTTCGCTTACTAAATAGGCAAGTTCCATTTCTGTAACAACCGGCAGACCTTTTGCAATCGCATCCGCAACAATAGGATTTGTATATGGAATCCCAGGGTTTTTTACGACAAGCTCAAAACCTTCATCAAGCAAATCTTCAGGATGTCGTCCGCAAATTACGGTAATTCCTTTTGATAAAAGCTCCTGTGCTTCAGGATTAGCATCGAACGGCTTTGCATCATTGACTGTCACAAATGCGCCCAGCTGATGTAAAAGCTCTGCAGCTGCAACACCACTTTTCGCCAACCCTAAAACGAGTACTTTTTTAGCTTGTAATCCATCAAAATCCCTCATAATAACGCCTCCGCTAATACTGCTATAAGTGCTACGATACAACCTGTTGACCAAAATACAACTACGACTTTCCATTCCGACCAGCCCGACAGTTCAAAATGATGGTGGATAGGGCTCATTTTGAAAATGCGCTTTTTACGAAGTTTAAAGCTCCCTACTTGTAAAATAACGGACAATGTTTCGATGACGAATACAAGACCGATTAACAGTAATAGCAACTCTTGCTTCACTAGCACGGAAATCATCGCCAACGCACCGCCAAGCGCAAGTGAGCCTGTATCTCCCATAAACACCTTTGCCGGGTTTGCGTTGAAAATCAGGAACCCTAATAATGCACCTGTTACCGCAAATGCAAATAACGCAATATCGGCTTGCTCGTTAAATAGTGCGATGACGCCGAATGCCGCAAAAGCGATCGATGCAGTTCCTGATACGAGCCCATCCAATCCATCCGTTAAATTGACAGCATTCGAAAAGCCTACTAGCCAGAAAATTAAAAAACCTACATAGAGAATCCCTAAATCAATCGATATATCCGTATAGGGAATGCCCACAGTTGTATCAAAAGAACCTAATCGCAAAAGCAAGAAGGCCGCAACAGCAATGGCAATTTGCCCGATTAATTTTTGAAGAGATGTTAAACCTAAATTACGTTTAAAAATAACTTTTAATCCATCATCCAAAAAGCCGATTACACCAAATCCAACTAAAACAAGCAGCAATACAACCGTTTGTGTTGTAAACAAGTCGAAAATCATCGCGACAGCAATTGTCGAAACAATGATGGCTAATAAGAAAATTAAACCGCCCATCGTAGGCGTACCCGCTTTTTTCATATGCGATTGAGGTCCTTCTTCGCGTATGCTTTGACCGAACTTCAACCGGCGTAAAAGCGGTATGCCTATTGGCGCTAAAATGACCGTCAATACAAATGATGTAGCGAGTATGGTCAATGTTGTTGATAATGTCATAATATATCTCCTTTAAAACTTCTGTCTGTATGTGATTGAACGTTTGATTTTCAACGGTTTATTATAGTGAACAAACATCCTTCACTATAATAGTTGTTTTAGTTGGATTTTAAAAGGATGAATTACGATTTAATTTCCCAAATATAAATGAACGATGTCGTTTTGAAGAATTTCGCTGTTAGGTAGTGGAATTTGTTGGACAATTTCGTTTCCTTCACCGTGCCATTCAATTTTATAAGGATACAGATTCGTTATAATTTCCTCTTTCTTCAATCCAATGAAGCTTGGAATATGCTCTGTCAGTTCGTCGCCCCAGACATAGGACCGGTTTATTTGATTTTCCTGCTTTTCTATATTGTATAATGGCGCAGCATCTTCAATGATGCGGCCGACAATTGGAGCAGCGATTACACTGCCGAATTGCAGGGCGCTTTTCGGATGGTCGATTGCGACATATACGAGGATTTCTGGATCATTTGCCGGTGCAAAACCTATAAAGGAAACGATATAATCCCCTTCTTTATAGCGACTATTTTCGACTTTTTGCGCAGTCCCTGTTTTCCCTGCGATACGTAAACCATCGCGAAAAGCTTGACGCCCGGATCCATTCGCTACAACGAGCTCTAAAGCATGCCGTACTTGCTCAGATGTTTCCTCGCTGATTACTTGAGCCTTTGCCACCGGTTTTTGCTCCATGAGTACTTCATCGGTTTTGCCATCCAAAATTTTGGATACCGTATACGGCTGATATAGTGTACCGCCATTTATGACTGCCGCGACCGCTTGCATTTGCTGAATCGGGGTGACGGAAATTCCCTGACCAAAAGACGTCGTAGCCTGTTCCACCGGTCCAAATGCTTCTTTTGAGAATAATATGCCCGATGATTCCCCGGCAATATTCGATCCTGTTTTTTGCCCGAAGCCAAACCGGTGAATATAGTCGAGCAGCTTTGTAGGGCCAAGACGCTGACCAAGCTCGACAAATCCTGGGTTACAAGAATTTTGTACAACTTCATAAAAGTTTTGATGTTTATGCCCTTCCCGTTTCCAGCAGCGTAAACGTGCCCCTTCTACCATCGTATAGCCGGCATCATGAAAGTGGTCGTGCTCCATATCGACAACACCTTCTTCAATGGCCGCGCTTAACGTAATAATTTTGAATGTAGAACCCGGCTCATACGACATAAACACTGGAAGATTGCGATTGTAAATACTTGGCTCTACTTCCGCAAAATTCGTCGGGTCATAAGTCGGAAACGATGCAAGCGCCAATATTTCTCCCGTGTTTGGGTTCATTGCCATTGCCAATGCTTGATCCGCATCATATTCCAGCATCGCCTGCGATAATTCCCGCTCAACAATTTTTTGGAGATTTAGATCAATGGTCAACTGAATTGTCGCGCCGTCCTTGCCGTCTTTCCATTCGTCGTCCACATGCTCCAAAGCCTTTCCTTTCGCATCTGTGAATAAACGAATGGCTGCATCGGAACTGTCCAATAACTTATCATATTCATATTCAATGCCAGCCAGCCCTTGATTGTCCACACCTGTGAATCCTAAAAAGCGCGCTAATAAATTGCCGTGCGGATATGACCTCACATAATCGACCCCGCTATATAAGCCCGGAATTTGGAGCTGCTGAATTGTTTCAGCCTGTTCATACGAAATATTTTTTGCTTCCGGCTGAATTTTAACTAGCGATATACGCTGCTGCAATCTTTTCAATATTTTCGCGCGGTCTTTATTGAGCACATTTGCAATTGCATCTGCTACTTGTTCTTTATCTTCATTTTGTGCTGGCATGAAGTATAGCGTCGGTGCTAGCTCATTCGTTACGATGACTTCTTCGTTTCGGTCGATAATTTCCCCTCGCTGTGCATGAAAGGGGATTTCCCTGTCCCAATTTTCTTTAGCCAATGTCGAAAGTTCCTTATATTGAACGACCTGGACAGACAGTAATTTAACAAAAATCGCCACGCCGTATAATACTAGTGCGATGGCGATCCATGTTAAACGTTTTTTTGAGTTTGTTGATACCCACTTCATTATATGACACCTCACCTAAAACAGCGTATGTTAAAAATGAAGTTTGTATTCAAATCCTATTAATCTTGTGGAAGCTCTTCGCCACTTTCTTCGTCTTCCATCTCCATATCCTCTGCCGGTGGTGTCGAATGTTTCTCCTCAGGCGTTTTCAGTTTTACAACAATCGGGGATTCGTCCACTATCATCGTTCCTTGAGAAACACTTTGGCTTTCAACATAGCCCTCGCCAAAAATTTCAATCGGCAATTTCGATAATGATTTATAGACGAGCAAATTGCGCAATGACCAATTTTCGAACGATGGTAAAGTAATATCCCCTTCCGTTTTTAAAAATACGATGCTTTCCTTTATGAGTGAAGCATCCGCAGCCGGGAACTGCTCCAAAATTTGACCGCCTTGACCGATCAGTACCGGATGCAATCCTTCTGCTTCTAGCTCAGTCATCACCGAGTCTGTTTGCTGCCCTGTATAATCGGCAATTTTCTTCTTTTGCACTTCTGCCACATCCGCCGGGTTAATGTTCATGTATTTTAAGCTATTTAACACGACTGAATTAAATACTTGCGATACAGGGTCGGAGCCTGCTTCCGTTATACCAAGCTTTGGTTTAGCCACGGAAATAAATACGACAAGCTGTGGATCTTCAACAGGAGCCATTCCTAAAAACGAATAGAGGAATTCATTTTTCCCCCAGTCATACCCTTTGCCATTCGCTTTCGGCATTTGCGCTGTTCCTGTTTTCCCCGCCACTTTATATCCTTCAATTTGGAAACGTTTCGCATTACCCGCTTCACCATAAACAGTTGATGCAAGAAGTTCCCGTGTTTTTTTTGCTGTATCCGCGGAAATCGGCTGTCCTTTTTTTGTAGGCTTTGAATCTACGACAATCTCGCCTGTGTTTGGATTTACTATTTTATCAATTACATATGGCTGCATCATTTCCCCGTCATTCGCGACAGCTGTTAAGCCTTGGATTAATTGGATTGGTGTCACGGTCGAGCCCTGGCCGAATGTTGTCGTGTATTTTTCCAAAGGATAACGCGAGTTAATAATGCCGCTCGCTTCGTTCGGCAAATCAATGCCTGTTTTTTGACCGAACCCGAATTTTTTTAAATAGCTCTCATATGTTTGCCATCCCATAATATCGAGCAGATTGGTCATCGCTGTATTCGATGAACGCTGGAAGCCTTCCAAATAGGAAATTCTCCCCCAGCCATACTCATTATGGTCTTTCACCGTATCCTTATATACTTTATACTGACCGGATTGATATTCTGCATTTGGATGCCAATTCCCCGAGTCGATCGCTGCTGCTACAGTGAATGTTTTAAATGTAGAACCTGGTTCAATCGTATTTTCCACGACATCATTCAGCCAGTTGCCATCCAGTCCTTCACGTGTATCCGGGTTAAATGTCGGACGCTGCGACATAGCCAATATTTCCCCGGTTTTAGGATTCGCAACTACAGCGACCATCGATTGCGGATTATATTTCTCATCCACACGCGACATCGCCTCATCCAAAAAGTTTTGTATCGTTTTGTCGATTGTGAGGTAAATGTCGTTGCCGTCTTGTGCATCTTGTATAATTTTGTCGCTGCTAGGCAATAAATAGTTACGTGCATCGCGCTGATATGTCAGCTTGCCGTCCGTCCCTGTCAATTGCTCATTATAAATAGATTCAAGACCCATTTTTCCAACGACGGATGTGTTGCCGTCTTCGTCTGTTTCACGCAACGCAAATCCTATTAAATGGGAGGCAAATGCGCCATTTGGATAATAGCGTTTTTTATCGCTATATAAAATAATCCCTGGCAACTCAAGTGCTTCTATTTCTTTTTTTATTTCGTGGCTAATGCCGCGCCCTGCAAGCCCAAACTCGACTTGATACGTATTGGCTCCAGGCTTAGGCGTTAATCGTGCCAATATTTTATCTTCATCCATCGGAATATACTGCGCCAATAATTTTGCGGTTTCCGCCTTATCGACAACATGTCTTGGATTCTTTTTGTTTACTGTAGCAGAGTCATTAATAACCGCAACAAGACGATAGCTTAACGTATCTTCTGCAATCACATTTTCATTGCGGTCCAAAATTTTCCCGCGGTCAGCAGAAAGTACATAGCCTGTCTGGTATTTTGCTAAAGCTTCTGCCTCCAACTCATGCCCTTTTACTATTCCTGTTGCTTGAATCGATACGAAGCGCCAATATAATAGTAAAAAGAGCCCCCCAAAGATTATAAACATTAGAAAGGCTCCATACTGGTAACGAAATCTTCTCTTTTTCATTCTCCCGGCACTACCTTCACATTTTTCTCATTTAGTGTTAAACCGAGTTCCTTCGCTTTTTCCCAAATTCGTTGATGAGTGGAGCGTTCACTCACTTGGACTTTTAAATCAGTATTATTATTATTGGCTTCCGTTATATCTCGTTCGATCGATTGGATTTCCATACTGAGCGTTTGGATTTCTCCTTGAGTATGTAATATGGAAATAGCGAAAGATGCTACTATGATTGCAAAAATGATGAACAAAAACTTTTCCTGTACAGAAAAAAACTTTACTTTCCGCTTTTTCGGCTGTACAGGCTGCCTTTGTTCCTGCTGCTGATGCTGAGGTAGTTCTGGCTGATGTTGGATGTATGGTTGCCTTGCTCTTAATGCCATTTTTTACCCACGTCCTTTATCGTTAATTTTTTCAGCGATGCGCAATTTTGCTGAACGTGAACGATTATTCGCAGCTAACTCCTCGTCTGTTGGTAAAATTGGTTTTCTCGTCACTAATTTAAGGGTCGGCTTCATATGATCTGGAACAATTGGTAATCCTGGAGGTAAATCCGGAAGTGATGAAGCCTCTTTAAATAGTGTTTTTGTCAACCGGTCTTCTAGTGAGTGGAATGTAATCACACTAATACGACCACCAATTTTCAGTAAATCAATTGCATCTACCAACGAATCTTCCGCTGCACCTAATTCATCGTTTACAGCAATCCGGATTGCCTGGAAAATCCGCTTTGCAGGATGTCCACCTTTTCGGCGTGCTGGAGCTGGAATGCCATCCTTAATAAGCTCTACTAATTGCCCCGTCGTTTCAACAGGGGAATTTGCCCGGGCTTGTTCAATTTTTCGCGCAACTTGTTTCGAAAATTTCTCTTCGCCATAGCGGAAAAAAATGCGTACCAGATTTTCGTATGACCATTCATTCACTACATTGTAAGCACTCAGCTCAGCGGTTTGGTCCATCCGCATGTCAAGCGGTGCATCATGGTGATAGCTGAAACCGCGTTCCGGTGTATCGAGCTGTGGCGATGAAACGCCTAAATCATATAAAATACCATCTACTTGATGAATATTCAGTTTGTATAGTTCCTCTTTTAAATAGCGGAAATTTGAGTGTACGAATGTCACACGATCCAAATAATCTGCTAATCGCACTTTTGCGTTTTCAATGGCAGCCGTATCTTGGTCAAAACAGATTAAACGACCATTTTCCGACAATTGCTGCACAAGGTATTCACTATGACCTGCACCGCCTAATGTGCAATCTACATAAATACCGTCCGGATTGATGTTCAACCCATCAACAGTTTCTTTCAATAATACAGTTGTATGATCGAACATATCTTAAAGCACCTCTTACTATTTATCAATTACACCTCGGCGCAAGGGCATCCGAATCCTCGATATCCGCCGGGGCTTTAAATTCTTCCGGTGTGAACCTGAAGGAATTTAAAAATCAAAGCCAATTAAATTTTCTGCAATATCATTAAATGATTCAGCCGATTGCTCAAAGTATTGTAGCCAAGCTTCTTTAGCCCAAATTTCTATTTTGCTCGATACGCCTAATACGACGCACTCTTTTTCAAGATTAGCGTATCCGATCAGGGTAGACGGAATGTTGATTCGGCCTTGCTTATCTACTTCGACCTCTGTTGCTCCTGAAAAGAAAAATCGCGCAAATGCACGGGCATCTTTCTTCGTCATCGGTAAATCCTTTAATTTTTCTTCGAGTTTTCGCCATTCATCCATAGGATATCCAAAAATGCATTGATCTAGCCCGCGTGTCAGTACAAAGTGTTCGCCAAGTGAATCTCGGAACTTTGCAGGGACGATCATACGGCCTTTTGCATCAATAGAATGTTGATATTCTCCCATGAACATGCTACTCACCCCACTTTAATAAATAATGTACCACATCCCCCCACTTTCCACCACTCATTTCATAACTTCTATTACCATTAAGAAGAAATTACGTAAATGAGCACATTTTCACACATACGTTCGGTGCTAAAAGGCATAAAAAAAGAGCTATCTCCATATGAGATAACTCTTGTTTGTTAAAGGGTAATTAGTTGGTGTTGCTCTGAAATACTCATTGGTAATGCCAATAAATCATCTATCAATAATTCCCCATAGGTATTAAGAAATAGATATGGGCTATATACCCTTTCCTGATAATTGCCATTCGGATATAAAATAGCCTGAATCGTTTTATATTGGCGAATCGTGATTTCATGCTTTTCTATATTTTGTTGCTCAAGCTTCGACTGCAAATAATCGAACTGTCGTTCATGATAGTTTTTATTCTTTTGCAATAACTCTTCTACATGATAGTTTTCACGTTGCAAATAGCTCGCAAATTGTTCATATTGGCGCTGCAATTGTTTTTGCATTTGTTCAATGGATTGATTTACTTGCTCATCTTTCACACTTTCCATAAATTGCGCCAGCTTTTGCTCAACCTTATTCGCTAATACTTCTGTTATAGTCAGCTTTTTTTGCTGCAGCAATGCATCGACTTGTCGTGTAACAAGCGTCATGCTAAGACGCGGAGCAAAAATAGGCATTTGCAATTGCAATGTTTCAAAAGCGGGTTTTAATGTAGCCCAGTAAGCCAGTTCACCCGGACCTCCTACAAATGCCAGTACAGGAAGCGCCATTTCCTGCATTAATGGTCGTGTAACAACATTATTGCTTAAACATTCAGGACATTCTTCTGCAATAAGCAATAACTCTTCCTTTGTAAAATTCACATGGGCTAGTCCATTTTTGAAGCGACCGTCCTTTCGTTCCAGTAAAAAACGCTCTCCATCTTTAATATAAAATAAATTCGCGTTTTGTTCTGTCGCTTCAATCGGCATCGCGTAGCCCGCCTGGGCAAACTTATGTTCCTGGGCAACAACACCCATCGCGATTTCTTCATTTAGTTCGATCAGTTTGGCAAAATAAGATTTTTCATATTGTCTAAACGGCTCGAATGTCGCATCAAGCATTAATAAACCATGATTTTCAAATAAATCATTCAATAACAGCGTAAAAAAGTCGGTAAATGTTTTACTGCTCTCTGCATGATGCAGAACTTTTTTCAATAAGCCTTCTGTATGCTCTGTCTCACCGAAGTCTTTGAATACATTTACAACAAATTGCTGTAATGCCTCGTTGTTCAGCTCTGTCGTTGAAGCCATTTTTTTCAACTTTGAACGTTCGCTGTAACCGCGTTTTTTCACTTCGCCATTTGTGATCGTAAACGTGTGATTGATCTCTTCTATGTCATGATCCTCGCCAGCAATCCAAAACATCGGCACGACTGGTGTATTTAATTTTTTTCGCTGCTGTTCTGCCAGCAAAATAACCGATATCGCTTTATGGACAGAGTATAAAGGCCCTGTTAACAGCCCTGCCTGCTGACCGCCAACTACGACTACAGCATCTTGCTCCAGTTCACTTAAATGACGCTCCGCTTTTTGCGATATGCCATATTGCCCCATATAGGCACGGATAATTTGCGATAACTCTTTCGAACGATGTGTACGTTTTTTTAAGTATGCGATCCGATCATCAAAAGAATCATCATTATATTTATACTCAAAAAACGAATGTATATGTGCGTGCTCTGACCAATAATCCGCTAATAGCTTATTCGTTACGGGGGAATGAATTTGTTCTAGCTCCATGAAAATTCTCCTCTACTTCTCTCTACTCAATTTTAAAATTAGTTTTTCAGCCGATTTTCCCGTTTCCTATGCTGCTTGTTCGCAGTAAAAGCAACAGGAAAAAGCTAAATCATTTAATCAATCATCATAAAAATCATAACCGAATGGGCTATTCCAATAATCCAAATAAAAAAATAAGTGATGCTGAACAATAGAAAGTAAACACGCCATATTTTTTTTAGCAATGGCTTCACTTCGATTTCTTTCTTCGTTTGCCAATCAGCATATGTAATAATAATCGCTATAACAAGCACGACGATAAGCATCGGCATCAATGCTCCAATATCCCAAAGCCCTCGCAGCGCAACCGGTATCGAAAAAAACAAAAGAAATGTTGTAACATCAGCTGCTAAACCGATTGCTTTATGCTTGTTCAATCGAAGCTTACGACAAGTGACTATTACAGCAAAAAAAGCAATAATCGGACACAATATAATAGTCGCCACAAGGAATTGAACAAATAATATCACATTTTTTCACCGCTCTCCTCAAATGCTTTCACGAGCCAATAAAGCGTTTGTAAAATAGGCATTTCTTTATTATTTTGCCCAGCTTTTTTTAAAATTGCCCCTGCAATTGTATCAATTTCCGTTTTACGATTTGCAAGTCTATCCGCAAGCATGGATGATGTATTTTCCGCTGTTCTTTCACAAAGTGCGACTACTTGTTCAAATTGGAATGTTTTTTCAAATTGCGGAAATGTAGTTATTATTTCATTATATAAACTTTTCAATAATTGAAAAGTATTGTTTTCGGTAATTAATTGGCCATTTTTCACTTGTAGAATAGCGGTTAATGGATTGATGAAACAGTTTAATAATGCCTTTTCCATCAGCATCGTTTCCGCATCTCGCTCAAATATAATCGGCAGCTGCGGCGATGAAAGAGTTTTTAAAAAGTTGAACTTTTCACCATCCCCTTTTGCCGCCGCCACTTTCATTATACCCTTCCCTTTATGGGCGACATGGTTTGCCATTATCTTTTGGGCACCAAATTGAATGGAGCAAAACGCAATATGCCGTTTGCGCAACTTGAGTGCTTCTTCATAATGCGCTAATCCATTCTGCAAAAACATGACAGGAATAGACTCCCCCACATGCTCAATACTTGCATACACTTCATGAAGTTGTCCATATTTTACAGCTACGATAATTAAATCAGCTTCATTTGAAACAGCCGGAATATACTTTACCTGCACGGAAGTGACTGAATGATCTATATTTGTCCGTTTAATTTGCAGATCGGTATACACCCTTTGCTCCGAAGGTTTTCCAACAATATGTACGTCCATTTCCTTTTCCGCAAAATAGCTCGCCACTAATAAACCGACTGCGCCTGCTCCTATAATTTCGATTCGCATTTATTATACCTCAAATTTATTTCGAATTAAAAAGGTCTGCCTTCAAGACAGACCTTCAGCTAACATTATTATACTGGATACACTGGATGTTTTCGATATGGTAGAACAATTTGTTTTGAATTATAGTAATTAAAACGTTGAATTAATGTATGTCGCAGTTGATTTGGTGCGACAATATCATCAATTACCATTTCGGAAGCCAATTTATATAAATCGATTTCTTCCTTGTACTCTTCGATTTTTTGTTTCACAAACTGTATTCGCTCTTTCGGATCTTCAATTGCTTCGATTTTATTTGAGTAAACGGCATTGACCGCAGCTTCCGGTCCCATTACAGCAATTTGGGCAGTCGGCAGTGCAATGACTGCATCCGGTTCGAACGCTGGCCCGCACATCGCATAAAGTCCTGCTCCATAAGCTTTTCGAACGATAACCGAAATTTTTGGAACAGTCGCTGAGCTCATAGCGGAAATAAGTTTCGCGCCATGGCGGATAATGCCCGCCTTTTCAACTTTCGTACCAATCATAAAGCCTGGCACGTCCGCCAAAAATAATAGCGGGATCGAAAACGCATCACACAGCGTAATAAACTTCGCGGCCTTGTCCGCGGAATCTATGAACAATACGCCGCCTTTAACTTTCGGCTGATTGGCGATAATACCGACTACTTGGCCGTCAATACGGGCTAACCCTGTTATTATCTCTGGGGCAAATAGTTTTTTTATTTCAAAAAAGCTATGCTCATCGATTAATTGGTCGATGCATTCATACATATCGAATGGCGCATTTTGATTTTCCGGAATAATTTCTTCCAGTGTTCTTCCGCTCTTCGGCGCTTTTGTTTCATCAATCGGCGGGAATTCTGCAAAGTTCGCAGGGAAATAGCTGATATAGCGTCTCGCTTCACGTATCGCCTGTTCTTCATTTTCTGCCAATACATCCCCGCAGCCGCTTACTGTGCAGTGCATGCGTGCACCGCCCATTTCCTCAAGCGAAACCTTTTCGCCGATCACTTTTTCAGCCATTCTTGGTGATCCTAAGTACATCGAGGCATTGCCGTCCACCATGATAACAATGTCGCAAAACGCCGGAATATATGCGCCTCCTGCAGCGGAAGGACCGAATAAAATACAAATTTGCGGTATCATCCCGCTCATACGCACTTGATTATGGAAAATTCGCCCTGCGCCGCGGCGCCCCGGAAACATTTCAAGCTGGTCTGTAATGCGTGCGCCTGCAGAATCGACTAAATAAAGCATTGGAACTTGCATCTTTTCCGCAGTCTCTTGAATGCGGATGATTTTCTCGACTGTTCGCGATCCCCATGACCCGGCTTTAATAGTGGAATCATTTGCCATGACACAAACGGTTTGACCATCGATTTGCCCGATCGCCGTTACAACACCATCTGCCGGAAGATCCCCCGCCTTACAATTGGCAAAACGGGCATCTTCCTCATATATGCCATCATCAAATAATTGCTTCAAACGCTCACGGACAAACAGTTTGTTCGTTTCTTTTAATTTTTCATGATATTTTGGTTGCCCGCCTGCATAAATTTCCTCTATTTTTTGCTGTAAGTGTTCATTGTAAGTAGGCTGTGTCATTATCGTTCCTCCATCACTTAAGCTAATTCTACTAATACATCATTCTCTTCGACAAAATCGCCTTCAGCAACGGCAATCTTTGTCACTGTTCCCTCTGATTCCGCATCATGGGCGATTTCCATTTTCATCGATTCCAAAATAATGAGTGTTTGCCCTTTTGTCACACTGTCCCCTTCTTTAACACTTACTTCAAATACTGTACCTGCCATCTGTGCTTTTACTTCTGCCATAATAAGAGGCCCCCTTGTTAGAAGATATTTGCGCGAGTTATGCGCTATGTTTCTACTACCATTGTAAGTAGCCTTAAAATTAATTACAAATATTTTCTCGAAAAATAATCATATTTCTATATATAACGACTTTTCCTTCAGCTCGTTTTCCCTTTTGTCAACGTTACACCTTGTTGCAGCCACTTCAGAATTTTGTCGTATTCCGATTGCAATTCCGAATATTTCATTTCAAGCTCATTATATGCTTCCGTCAGTTCTTCAAAGCTGGATAAGGCTAATTTTAAATGGCTGCGCATCAATTGCTTAGGACGCTTCCTCACGCTATTTAAAACTTGACCATATTGTGTACGCAATGTTTTATTCCATCGAAAGCCGCACGCTTGTTTTGTACGATTCAATTGCTGTGCCGCCTGTTCAAACGCTTCCAGCTGTGTACGTCCATTTTGAACTGTCTGAATGACAATTTCAGCTAACTTTTCATCATCTGCAATTGTCCATTGATCTTTCCTTCTTTTTTGCTCCACAGTTGCACCACCTCATATTTTTTACTACTATATGCCATGATGAACAAAATAGAATTAAAAACAAAAAAAGTTACGACAAAAATAGTTTTCATCGTAACAGGGGTTTGATTTCCGTTTTTATATGATTATTTTTCCAAACAAAATCAGAGTCAAACCTAATCTATGGCGGCTATTCCTATCTTTTCTTATCCAAAAAGTTTTGTACCGCCTTATGATGCGCTTCTGATTCCCATAGTTTTGCACAAAGTTTAATCTCTTCCATTACACGCTCATACATGTTGCGCTCACGCCATTTCCTTAATTCAATTTCTTTATAGGCCTGGTGTACAGAGGGATGGATTTTTGCCATATGCTCGATAAAATCCTTAATGGTCCGCTCTTTTGTTCCTTCGATATATACACGCATTGCCCAGCCGATATCAAATAAAGTTTGCGCATCATATGGTTTGGCATCGACAAGCATCTTCAATGCCCTGTCATGGCGCAATCCGCGCTCAAATAAATATGTACCGCCGCCCCATCCTGACGTGATCGCTAAAGTGCCTTGGATGAATCCCGCTTTAGCATGTGACGCCATTAAACGGAAATCGCAAGCTGTCGCGATTTCACAGCCTCCTCCTACTGCTGTACCATTTATTAGAGCAATTGTCGGAACAGGCAATGTCGCTAAGTCATATAAAATATGCCCCATTTTACTAAGCATGCCGAAAGCTTCATCTTCCGTTTCCAAATTATGAAACTCCGACAAATCCCCGCCTGAACAGAAAGACTTCTCACCCGCACCTGTAATTACTAGAAAGCGCACATCTTCATGTTCTCTTATGTATGCAATAACTTCCTTCAAACCATCCATAACCGCATAGTTGATCGCATTTCGCTTTTCCTCTCGATTAATCGTGAATGTCATAACCCCATCTTCATTTTGAATTAAGTAATCCATTCGCTCATCCCCTGTATAATTATTTCGATATATCAAACTATTTTAATAATAGTTGAGCGCTATTGTTTTGACAATGGTTCTATGCAAAAACAGAAAAAAGACTAGTTAAGAGCCATGGTCTCTTAACTAGTCTTTATATAGCGCAAATACTGAATTATTTCGCTACTACTTCTTTACCTTTGTATTGTCCGCAAGCTTTGCAAACACGGTGAGATAATTTAGCTTCTCCACAGTTTGGGCAAGCTACCATACCAGGTACAGATAGTTTGAAATGCGTACGACGCTTTCTTTTTGCAGTTTTAGAAGTTCTTCTAAATGGTACAGCCATTGATGGCACCTCCTTACAGATATTTATTCATCTGTTTGATCAAAATACTTAGCTAAAGCAGCCAGTCTTGGATCCAATTTTGGTTCGTCAACTTCCTTAGCCTTTTCTACATCTTCATCCGTTGAATAGTTCCAGCCTTTACCGCCTTGCACTTGTCCTTCGGTATTCTCTTTGAATACTTGCATCGGCACTTCCAGAAGAATTAATTCTTCCATGACTGGTTTCAGATCAACAACCTCTCCATCAACATAATGGATATCGCCTTCGACATCCCCGCGATTTTCTTCATCGACCCAGCTGAAAACTTCTACCGTTTCGATGTTCACAGGATATTCAACATCTTCCCACGTGCGTGCACATGGAAGCGTCAATGTAGCGCTAATCGTTAATTGACAAGTCATTTGCGATGCACCAAAAGTACAAAGCCCTTTTACATGAACGGGTGAAACGTTACGTATATCCGTGTTACGATTTTTTACTTCATCCAACTGAACAACTGTATCAATCGGCATTCCGTCTTTTCGAAACTTTGATAATTGATGAATTGACCATTTCATTCGTTAATCACCTCGAGACAACACTGTTTATTATATATCCCATAAAAAAAGATGTCAAGATAATTTCTTGTCACTCTTTTAAAACGTGCTTATAATCAAGTTAATTCTATCATATTGCATCATTGCATTCATTCAAATCGCAATAATGTAAACAAAAATTCATTTTATCGTTAGGAGGAATTTTATGCAAGCTGTCGGTATTGTAGTTGAATATAATCCTTTTCACAACGGGCATTTACATCATGTAAAAGAGGCAAAGCGCACTACTCGAAGCGAAATTGCCGTTGCAGTAATGAGCGGCCAGTTTTTACAACGAGGGGAGCCCGCACTCGTCGATAAATGGCATCGCACGAAAATGGCACTTGCAAGCGGTGTTGATCTCGTCATTGAGCTTCCTTATGTTTTCAGTACCGCTCAGGCTACCGGTTTTGCGTCAGGTGCCGTGCAGCTACTGGAGGCGATACAATGCACTACACTAGCTTTCGGAAGCGAGCAAGGCAGCATTGAGCCCTTTCTGAATAGTTATCATTTAATCGAAAATAATCGTGTGCACTACAATGAAATTATTAAAGAAAATATTCAGCTCGGCAAAAGCTACCCACAAGCTCTTTTTTCTGCATACGAACAGCTTAAACAACTTTTCCCGAATGCATACATTGATTTGGCACAGCCGAATAATATTTTAGGTTTCCATTATGTCGAAGCAATAAAGCGGCTCCAATGCACAATGCAGCCTGCCACAATTCAGCGTATCGCAGCAGGCTATCATGATTCGATTAATGTCGATAGCGAAATCGCCAGCGCTACAGGCATTCGCCAAGCATTGTTCAGCGGCCAATCACTCCAGCAGATATTCCAGTATTTACCAGATGGGACTATCGGGCAACTGGAGCACTGGCAGACGGAGCATCGTAATTTCGCTAGTTGGGAAAGCTTTTGGCCACTATTGAAATATGCGATTTTAAGGCATACTCCACAGCAATTAAAGCAATATGCCGATGTATCGGAAGGACTTGAAAACTCGCTAGTAAAATATGCCGCTGCAAGCTCAAGCTACACAGCGTTCATGAATGCATTAAAATCAAAGCGCTATACGTGGACAAGGCTCCAGCGAATGCTTACACATATTTATACAGGTGTGACGAAAGAGCAATTACATGCATATTCGAATCCACGCTATATCCGGATATTGGGAATGACAAATAGCGGTCAGCAATATGTTTCACGCATTAAAAAATCTCTTTCCTTGCCATTAATAAGCCGTGTCGCAGCAGTTGAAGATCCGTTATTGGCGATTGATTTACGCGCGACACAAATGTACCAATTAGGCATACAGCAATTTTCGGACAAAAAAATAGACGAAGATTATAAAACTCCGCCTATTCGCTATTAATTTTTCGGTTGTAATTCATTTAAATATTCGAGGGCATCGTCAATCGTTTTTACAGGGATGATTTTCATGCTTGAATCAATTTCTTCCGCGGTTTTATGTGCGAGCTCATAATTGGAAGTGATGCTAGGGTTATACTCAAGCATTGCTTCTGTTATTTCATCGTCAGGCGCAAAGAAAATATCGATTCCTTCCTTGTCGGCGGAAACGACTTTTTTCTCAATTCCTCCTATTCTTCCAACAGAGCCGTCCTCAAACATCTCGCCTGTTCCTGCTACTTTATACCCTTTTGTAATATCATCGTCGACCAACTGGTTTAAAAGTTCCAGCGTAAACATCAATCCGGCAGAAGGTCCGCCAATATCTTCTGTTTTAACCGTTACTTTCGGGTCTGTTTTAATAGATTTGCTTTCAGAGTACGTAATACCGATGCCGTAGCGCCCTTCAGATCCCGGTATTTCCTTTATCCCCAATGTTTGATCAATTAACTTTCCATCGCGCTTCACAACAAGATGAATAGAATCCCCTTTTGTTTTCGGTGTAATGATCGTCCTGAACTTTTCCAAACTATCGATGCGTTCATTATCAGCCTCGACAATTTCATCGCCTGGCTTTAAATGCCCATCAGCAGCGCCTTTTGCAAGAACATTCAATACATATAGCCCTTTGTAAGTCACCTGGTAATCGAGACCTGCGCGATTGAACGCTACATATGTTGCATTAAATTGTGAATCGGTCATATATTTTAATTGGCGTATATTATACTCCTCATCATCTTCTTCTTCCTGACGTACATCGGTTAATTTCACGACATCATAAAAATCAGTGACTGTCGCCATCGCATACGTTAACGGTGTTGCTTGACCCATCGCAACTGTCGTCATATAAAATGAGCCTTGATCGTCCTTATCGCCGTTTTGGATTGCAAGAAACTCTCCTACATTGTATGTACCACCAGGTTTTGTAATATAATAATCCAATCTGTAAAAAGATAAACCTATAATTAAAATAAAAAACAGACCTAATGAAACTTTCGCTTTATTTCCCATTTATTAGAACGCCCCCAAAATTGATCAATTACGCCTCGGTGTAATTGGGTCCGGATTCGGCTTTGCGTTGGCGCAAAGAACATCTTACCGATTCCATGACATCCGCCGGAGACTTTAGACCCACATGTTGCGGGTCACTCACGCATTGCCGCATAATGCTGCGGTTTTAGCACGAGTTCATTTATATCAGCGAGCGTGTGAGCCTCACTGAAAGAAGTTAAAAGACTAATTTAATCATCATTTGCATACAATTAGTGTAGCATTTGAGCAAACGAATGACAAAATATTGAAAAGGATGAAAATTATTTGGACAATCCTTTTATGCATTGCACTTATTAGTTTATTATTATTTTCCCCCGAAGTCACACATGAAGGTGCAGACATCGGTGTTTCTCTTTTTATGGAAGCGTTATTTCCGTATTTACTGCCGTATTTAGTATTGACAAATTGGCTTTTAAAATTAACGCATTCCTATAAAAATGCACCGTTTGCCGTTTTTTTGCAAACATATGGCATTAGTGCAATTGGCGGGTTTCCAACGGGTGCTGCAACAATCGCGCAACTCGTGAAACGCAATTCGATCACAAAACAGCAAGCCGCCTATTTGCTGGGGATTTGTCATTGTCCAAGCCCACTTTTTTTATTCGGATTTATCGGTCGCGACCTATTGCAATCTTCCACGTTCAGCTGGCAATATTTAATCCTTTTACATAGCTTTTCATTTATTTTATTAATTGCTGTATATTTTTTTGTTCCTTCACTTTCTCATGAAGTCCATAAAGCGCCAAAAGATCCTACACCTTTTACGAGCAGCATTCGGGAAAGCGCTCCTACTATACTGATTGTCGCGACAACGATTATCTTTTTCACGACGATCTATCACGTGTTTTTACATAGTGTCGAAGTCGTATTCCCTTCAATCCCCGCTTATTTGGAACTCGGTATTGCAAGCTTTCTCGAAATGACAAACGGTTTATTTTTGCTTCATCAACATGCGTATGGCGACATGCTGCTGTTTTTTACGGTGCTGTTATTGACAACTCAAAGTTTAAGTATTCACTTACAAGTCATTGTCATCGCCCGCACTGCGCATATCGCAATTCGTCCGTATATTATGATTCGAATTATATACAGTATTGCTATTCCGTTGCTGTTTGCCTTATTGTTTTTATAAAATATAGACTTGGCGAAGCAAACAGCTCCGTTTACCGGATAGGATGATTATTAAACTGTGTTGTGCTTGGAAATCGGTAAATCGTTTATAGTTATTCCCAACCCGAAAATTTATGATTCCCGAAAAAAAAGCTTTTGTGCAAAGTATTTCCCCTGCACAAAAGCTTTACTATTATTGGCTGAATTTTTCTTTTAACGCTTGCTCTACAACTGTCGGCACGAGCTCGCCAACTTTTCCGCCGTACTTGGCAACTTCTTTCACGATGCTTGAACTTAAAAATGAATATTGGTTTTTCGACATAATGAAGAAGGTTTCGATATTTTCATCAAGCACTCGGTTCATCGAAGTAATTTGCATTTCATATTCAAAATCTGAAACGGCGCGTAAACCGCGTACAATCGCTTTCGCCTTTTTTTCGCGGGCATAATCAATAAGTAAACCCGACGATGTCTCTATGCGGATATTCGGCAAATCTTTCGTCACTTCTGTAATTAATGCTGTACGTTCTTCAATCGAAAACAATGGCTTTTTTGCCGAATTATTAAGCACTGCGACATACACCGTATCAAAAACATCTGCGGCACGGCGAATGATATCAATATGGCCATTCGTAATCGGATCAAAACTCCCAGGCACTACTGCGATTTTTTCTGTCACTCCATTTCTCCCTCTTCCTCTACATGACGATAAATTGAAATGATTGTACTGCCATATTCTTCTTGTCTAGCAAGGTGGAATATGCCGTAGTTTTCGGGCAACGTCACTTCCGTGGAATGTTCACACATAATAATGGCATCTTGCGCCAAATTTCCGCCTTCAACAAGTGCTTCAACTAAATCGTAATATTCTTTTTTATGATATGGTGGGTCCACGAATAAATAGTCAATAACAATGTCTCTTTTTAATAATGCCTTTACCGCACGCATCGCATCTGTTCGGAATAATTCCGATACGTCTTCATAACGGCATTTTTTAATATTTTCCTGCAGCACTTGATAGGCGCGGGCATCTTTCTCGATAAATAAAGCATGCGCTGCCCCTCGACTTAACGCTTCAATACCAAGTCCTCCACTGCCGGCAAATAAATCCACTGCCGTACCACCATCAAAAAATGGTCCAATCATATTAAAAATGGATTCCTTTACCTTATCTGTAGTTGGGCGTGTCGTATTTCCCGCAATCGCTTTTAAAGGCATACCTTTTCTGTCCCCTGCAACAACGCGCATGTTTTCACCAAACTTTCCAAATCAATTTCGCCTCGGCGTAAATACGCCCGGATTCATCTATTTCAGCGGATGTTCAAGCACTCGCCGAAAAGAAGTCAAATCGTCAATTATTCTCCAGGTGCAGTAATTGTAATGCGATTTTCCGATTTCTTTATTTCCACTAAAAATAAACGCTGCAGCCACGACTCTTCAATAAAGTATTGTCCCGCAACTTGTTTTACAGGGAGGGAAACCGTATTATAGCGCCGTTGGTTGAATACATAAAACCCTGGCTCATTCGGGAAGCGGAATGCACGGGTCTCACTTGTTACATAATACCCGTTTTCGCCTACACTTACATCATATCCTAAAGTTTTTAGTAAAGAATCTGCCGCGTATAATACTTCGCCATCTTTTAAAACTACTTGAATAGCAGGCTGTTTATCCAAATTGACATACAATTCACGAGGATCATTGTATAAAAACGGATATGAGTTCTCTGTTTGAACATTCATTGTAATGTATTTTGTCGAAGCGCCCAACACTTCAGACAATTGCTCATCCAGTACTTGAGCATTCAAGCTTTGGCCCTCTAAAGCACGTAAACGCTCCGTCCATTCAGCTAATTGCGCATCTGTCATCTGAGCAATAATCGTTGCGGAAACATCTTTCGTTTTCTCGCTGCCGAACACAGTGCCCGTTAAGTGCGATGCGACCAATTCCTTCAACCAATGCGGGCTCTCGCCAAAGTCATATGATGTTTCAAGCTGGGAAATTATAACTTTTTGTTGTACTTTCGCAACGGTCACATTCGGTAAAAAGAGCATGCGAAAACCTTCCGCACCATCTACATTTGTTCCATTAATAATGGCTAAATGCTCCTCGCTTAAAAAATTAACTTTTTCCAATTTGTCATAAAACGCCGGCTTTAATGGTGTTCTTGAGTAGATCGATAAAACACCTATGTCATTTTGCAGCTTAAATTCGCCATCTTGCCAGAAAAGATCCTTCACGGGGCCTTCGCCACTAAACATTGAATAATTGACCAATGACAGATTTTGTTCACCGATTAGCGGTAAACCTGTTACCCACTGTCCGTCAACATCCCTCTCTGTGGAAATATGTACTGTTGAGAATTGAACATTCCCATCCTTTAATGTAGCAAATACATTTTTCATTAGCTTGCGTGATTGTAAGCCATTTTTTAAAGGTATAACATAGGAAATCGATTGTGCTCGCGTCTCCCCCTCTTTAAACTTGGCAGAGTCCTCGCTTAAGCGTGCACAGCTGTGTTCATTTTCTATGAAACAATTAGGGTTGATCGAGCTTTTCGGCCATTCGATTGTCAGCTCTTCTTTCGGCAGATTTTTGAAATGCTGCCGTATATCCAAACTTTCTCCACGGTAAACAATTTCAATTTCCTGCGAATAACTATAGCCCTTTTCAATGGAGCCTACTTCATCCGAATAAACTTGGAACTGCATAAAAAGTACAGTTCCGATCAGTATTGCTAAAAACGAAAAAATACTTACGGCAATTTTCATGTGCCTGTCCTCCTGCATCATGATACTATTATATAGAAAGGATGTGCTAAAAAAATGATTCAACAATTTATCGAACTCGGTCAAGGATATGGAGATATTTACGAGCTTTGCGAACTAATCAAAACAAATGAGCACCGGTTCCATAACGCGTTCATTTTCACTGCCAATCATGATGGTGTCTCGGTTGCTTCACTTGCTGTCGCATTTAAGCCATCAGGTGAAAGCAAATTCATGCCGATTTACATTTGCCGCGAAGGGATCCCATATGACGAGGAAAAACTGTCGAAGCGAATCGAAATATTTAAACACGCTATCCTACATGCCGGACAGCGTGAAAACATTCTCGAAATTAAACACTCATCTATTTTTTCGGAAAAAAATCAATTTTATCAATACCTAATTGGTATTTTGCGATTAAATCATTACATACCACCAATGCAGTGATGTAGAGATTATAAACCTACTTTATAGTCATATTCTTTTGCTTTATCCGGTTTTGCATTTTCAAACTCATTTTTTACAAATGGGCGGTATGATTCCACAACGTCTTTCACAAATGGAAGGCGTTGTATTTTATTTTTAATCATCTCGATTTCATCACGATTGCAATAAATCACAACATATTTCAATCTTCTTGAGATAAAATTTACATGACCGTATTTTCTTAATGATTTCGCATGTTTTAGCTGATGAACGTATATGATTAAAGCTTGTCTTTCATTCATGGAAAATCCCTCATTTCTTATATCAATTTTTGTGAATTTTCGCGATTTCTATACTATCTTATCCTTTAAAAGCATACCAAATGTGTAAATTGATAGCAACAGAGTTTAGACAGTTGCACTTGTTTTCCGTTATAATGGAAAATAGTAGAGTGGCATTGGCACTCCATACTATTATAAGCTTTTAACACTAATTTATTGCACATAACTTTCAATGAACAATGTACGGTTAGAGGAGGACGAATTTAATGGGTAAGAAAACAAAAGTTGCTTTAGCAATCGCTGCGGCAAGCGCTGCGGCATGGGCAGGAACAAAAGCGATTTCGAAGCCGCAAAAACGCGAATCAAAAGAAGCATTACAGTTTGAACGTCCAATTATTATCGCACAACATGGAGGGGCGGGCTTAGCACCTGAACATTCCTTGCTTGCTTTTGAACAAGCGAAGGAAATTGGAGTGGATGGTTTTACAGTAAGTGTCCGCCTTTCAAAAGACGAGGAAATCATCGCTTTTCACGACGCAACCGTAGACCGCACAACTAATGGCTCAGGTTTTATTAAAGACTTTACATTCGAACAATTAAAAGATTTGAATATCGGCTACAATTTTGAAGACTTGGACGGTGCTTTCCCTTACCGTGAACAGCATGTATGCGCTGTAACTTTACGCGAATTATTTGAAGCTTATCCTGACAAGCTGTTTATCGTAAACATTCAAGATAGTCCGGATACGTATGAAGGAAGTTTAATGCCTTCCAAACTATGGCGCTTAATCGAAGAATTGGATATACAATATCAAATTATCGTCTCAAGCCCTTATAGCGAACAAATCGACCGCTTCAATTTATATGCTCAAAACCGCATCGCATTAGGAGCTGGCGAAGGGGATGTAAAAAAAGCGATGACCTCCTTTTACAAGCCAGTTCGGCCACCTGTATCATCCGAAAGTGGACTTATTTGTCGTTCCTTTAAAGCAGGGGGTTTTCAATTTTGATTCTCCGCGCTTCGTAAAGTTTTTGGCCGAGTTGAATGTTCCGACTATTTATAGTGGCATTGACGATTTAGTGACGATGAATCGTGTCATCCGCCAAGGCGCAATGGGTATCGTAACAAATCGTCCGGACATTGCGGAAGTGCTCATCAAAAAAAATTCACAGTAATACAGGTTTTATGAGAATAAAACAATCAGGCGCATTTCTTGAAGAAATGCGCCTGTATTCATTCAAGGGCTATATTATTGCGCAGTCGATAAGGAGATGCCGCATCTCCCAAAAAGGTCGCGAGGATTTGAGGCGAAGTGACGACACGCTGAAAAACACTGATGTCCCCTATTTGAGATGAAGCATGCCCCCTTTTATCGGCGGGAAATAAGATTAAGTGGTTCATCGGATAAATAGACGGAGATATTTCCCCTATTCAAAAAATAGAATATAAAATAACCTGAATAGACGGAGAATTTCCGCCTATCGACATAAAAAACAGGAAAAAGGAGAGTTTTTGCTCTGTTAACCGGAGTTTCTCCCCTTATTTACCCCCGAAATGAACTCCATGCTGCATTTAGCCGGAATTTCTCCGCTTACTTACTTACTTACTTACTTACTTACTTACTTACTTACTTACTTACTTACTTACTTACTTACTTACTTACCCTAAATTAAAACAGAAATTTGTGGTCCGCCTTAATTAGGGAAAGGTAACTTAGAGGAAAAAATCAGAACCTTCCGTTGATTTCTTTGATTTTTAAACATTTATTTTTCCAGCGCCCTCGAACAGCAAGCAAGAGGGAGCGTTGTTCGTGTAGAGCTATGCCCATCGAAAGCTCCCCCGCAACGGAAATCAATTTTAACGTAAGCAAAAAAATATTGTTTTTCTCTATGAGAAAAACAATATTTTTTATCGCAGCGTCATTTTTCGCCTTATGCCGAGCACGAACAGCCGCCCCCTGTGCCACACCCAGTGCCACAGGAAGAGCTGCTTGCAAAAAATGGATTGCTTACAGGTATTTTCACAGCTTCTGAAACGGAACGTCCGATAATCATACTAATCTCATCAAGCAGATCCTGATAATCGTTTTCCGCCAATTTCAGTGCCGCAATCTGTTCATTCATATCGATCAGACGCTTCTCTGTTCGGATTTTTTTCATAATTGTATTGTAATCAGGATGGTATTTGCCAAAGCGTTGAACATCCTCATATTGATCTTTTAACCGTTGAAAGGCCTTGATTTGTGCGCTTAATTCCGCATCCTCATATACTGCCTTGTTCGCAAGGCGCAAATTTTCCGCTTGTTTAGAGGAAAGGATCATCGCACTTAATTCATCGACCTCATCTAAAATAAAAACCCAATCTGAAGTCATGAGCATTGTATATTCCTCCAATCTCACTTTATCATAACAGAAACGGAAGGAAAATCAATGTTTGTTGAATCACCGTTGTTCAAGCTGTCTCACCATTTGCTGAACAAATGCCTTGTCGGAAAAATACTTTTGTTTCTGCCCGATTTGCTGAGTTTTTTCATGCCCCTTTCCTAATAGAACAATTGTATCCCCTGTTTGTGCATAGTTAAGGGCATGCTCAATCGCCTCTTTCCGGTTTAAACATTCGATATAAAGCTGTTTTGAAGAAAAGCCTTCACGAATTTGCTTATTAATGAGCTGAGGGCTTTCATCGCGGGCATTATCTGTCGTTAAAATGATGTAATCTGCATAAATGGAAGCAATCATCCCCATTTTAGGGCGTTTTGCGCGGTCACGGTTCCCCCCGCAGCTAAACACGACAATCAGTCTGCGCTGTGTATGTTTTTTCAATGTTTGCAAAATCATTTTCATCGCATCAGGTGTATGGGCATAATCGACGATAATCGATAAACCTAATTTGTTTTCAACACGCTCGTAACGTCCTTCAGGCAGCATTAAATTTTCTGCCGCTTTACAAATATCCTCCAATGGAAAATTAAGCTGCATCACACAGCTTATCGCCGCAAGCACATTGCTGCATTGATAGTCACCTGCCAAAGGTATGTTCACGATATGCTTTTCATCTTTATGCTGAATACAGCAAGTCGTTGATGACGGTCCCTCGACTAGGATTTGCATAAAAAAGTCGACATGGCTGCCTTTACCGAAAAAGATCCGCTTGCCTTTCGTGGCCAAACCGATCGAGCGGCAAATACTGTCATCGCTATTTATAATATTTTTTTTCGCCAATGTCACTAAAATTTGTTTAGATAATTTATACCTCTCAAAGCTCCCGTGGTCTTCAATATGGTCTTCTGTAACATTCAAAAAAATGCCGATATCAATATCGCAATAATCGAGGCGGTGCTTTTCCAGACCGATCGAGGATGCCTCTAAAATAACGTAAGGAATTTTAAGGCGCAATGCTTCCTTAAATAAGAAGTGCATATTTTTCGCTTGCAATGTCGTTAAAGCTTCCATTTCCCGGAAGCATTTTTCCCCATCTATAAAAACACCGTTCGTACCGATTACCATTGATTTTTCATTGAGCTGTTTCAAAATTTGCCCTATAAAATGCGTGACAGTCGTTTTCCCATTCGTACCTGTAACCGCGATGACCGTTAATGCTTCTGCCGGGAAATTATAAAGTTTAGCACTCGCATATGCGATAAAGCTTAAACAATTCGGCACCCAAATAATCGGAACAGGCAGATCAGAATCATTAAAATATGTTTCATCATCTACAACAACGGCGGCTGCTCCTTTTTCCAAAGCGATATCGATAAAGGAAAGACCGTTCGATTTATTTCCCTTTCTTGCGATAAAAATATCCCCAGGCAAAATAAGGTTTGCATCATCTTCCACCCGGTTTATTTCCACCCTGATGGAGCCCTTCATAGTGCACGGCCAATCTTTTAGCAATTCTCCAATTTGCACGGTTTCACTCCTTACCATACTTTATGAAGACAATAAAAAAACGCTACACATGATGTAGCGTTTAAATTCGCTTATTTTTGCTGGACATAAAGCTGTGTATAGTAATTTACATAGGCTCCCGAACCAATATGGGTAAATTTCTCATCGGCAAGCAATGAACGATGCTCTTTTGAATTCATCCATCCGTGTATTACTTCAATCGCATCTTTATAATTCGCTGCCACATTTATCCCATACTGATTATAGGTTTGCTGCATTTCGTTTAATTGCTGTTCTACTGTATACTCCTCTTCAGCCGTTTGGGATTCCATCGTCTGCATAAACATTTGCTCGCTATTCTCAATTGCCACTGATGCAAGGATGTCTGATTGCAATAATGCCGGGATAGCATTTTTCATACGAAACGAATTAGCCAAATCCGTCAATTGCCTTCTGTTTGCTAAATTAATCTCGATCTGCGCATAGCTGGAAGGTGTGCTTACTTCCAAAAGTTCACCAATAAACTGCATTTCATACGGCTTATGCAATACGAGTGTTTCCCCATCTATAAAACGCACACCATGCAGCTGCCCTGTGATGCTATCCATGTATAGCTGTGCATACAGATTTTCATACTTCACTAAAATTCGATTATGTAAGTCCTGTTCATTCATCGCAAAAATATAAATATTATCTTCCATTTCGACTGTTACTTCCTGTTCAAAAAGCGTCATCCGATATATATCATCCAATGTTTGCCCAATTACATATGGAGCTGTATTGTAATTCATATCATTCGTATAAATTTGATTGACAAGATGGTCCGTTATGCTTACCATTAACAAACTATTATTCGTATTGTAAATCCACCATTCATAGCCAAATTCCGACTGATCGATTCGATAAGGCTCTCCAAAGGCTGTCAAAATATCCTGCGATGATTTTCCTATAAACGTAGAAATGCCCGATGCAGGCCGTGGAAGCTGCTGGTCACTATTTTGCGGGGATTCTGCCTCCAATGCGGGTTTTGTTATCGATGGTGGCCCCTCCAATAATTCTGTTTGAGAAGAATCGCCATTTGTGTAATAGACAACAATCCCAATACAAGTCGCAACAATTAAAATTCGAAATAAAACCTTCATAAGAATCCCCTATCCTATTATTTTACTTAGTATAATTATACCAATTTTGGACACGATGACACAATGTTGTCATTGCATCGATTACCATTTTGTTCTATTATTAAAATTGACCGTATACTTATGTACGATGGGCAAAAGGAGGATAACGAAATGTATTTTGAAAACACACAACTCGAAAATGTTAAAGTTGATCAAGAAGTTTTAACGACAGTAATGGGCAAATTCGGTTTAGAGTGCCACGGTGCATGGGATTATGACCGTATGGCATTTGACCGTTGCTATGATGTACGTGAAGGTCGTTTTTATTTACGTGTTTTTTGCAACGCAGTATCAGGTGATGTAGGCGCACATAATGCAACTTTAAACATTAACAAGCCTGCAATCGGGAAATACTATTATCCGCACGGTGTTGAATACACGGATGAGGTATTTCCGGGACATCTTGTAAAAGAATGCGAAAAAGTATTGGCAGATGTTCGCAAAGAGCTTACTGCATACGGCATTTAAACCTTTTAAAAAGCTGGAACCTACCAGCTTTTTTTATTTTCCATGAAAAAACTTCCTATACAATGTTGTAAAGGAAGTTTAATGGACTAAAAGCCTAATATCGCTTTAAAGACAGATGTTGTTTCTCCGCCTTCGTAAATTATATACAATAATAAATATACGAGCACACCTGTAATGGCTACGAAAAACCAGATAATACTTGTAATCGGCCCAATACGGCGATGCAGCTTTAAGTTATTTTTAAAACCAGAAAGCAAACTCGTAATGCCGAATACCGCTCCGACTGTTGCCAAAATAATATGGAAAACTAAAAAGAATGTGTAATATCCTTTTAACTCATCCGGACCGCCAAACGCAGTATTTCCAATAAATACGGTACGTGATGCATAAATGATGAAGAAGATTAATGCTGATACACCGGCTGCTGTCATTACTTTTCTATGTGCATCTATTTTTCTTTGTGCAATTAATACCCAACCAATGGCTACAAGCACTGCACTAATGACAATAAACGCTGTGCTTATTGTGGGTAAAACAGGTACATTCATTTTCAAATCCCCAATCTCAAATAATATGTCGATAAGAACTATATCACATGCTAGTAATTACATGCGTAAACAGTTTATCATTTTATTGATAGCGTGTTCTATTTTGAAACTCTTTTAAAGCATTTTCCGTAATTTCTGTTTGGTTTTTACGTTCCGAGTTCCACCATTTGCGGAAAATTTTAAATAAAATAACGCCGAAAATAATTTCTTGAATAATTTTCATCAATACGCCGCCTACTTGCTGGTCGCTCACTAAATCCATATTCGAAAATAGCTCAGGTCCGGACAATGTAAGCCCCGACAGTGTCGATGCAGGCACACATAATTCCATCGCTTTCAGCCACATATCACTATCGCTATATGTCCCGTACATCGGGCTTGAAGCAAAGATGATGAGGGCACAAGCAGGTGTAATTAAAACCGCATTTGAAGCAATATACGCTAATTTATTCATATTTTTCATTTCATGCTGACCTTCGACATTATTCAGCAATGGCCAGTACATAAAAATGGCAGAAGTAAATAAAATCGACGTATATGCCAAGTGATAGGCTTCATTTAGTTTAATTGTGTCGAATACAGATGGTAAATGATAAACCGAAAACAGCCCTATAAATAAGACGATGGAAACTAATGGCTGTGTAAAAACTTTAAAAATCGTGCGCACTACAGGGGCTTCGACTACTACTTTCCAAACCCACCACGGAATTCCCTTAATAAAAAGAATCGGAACTAACAATAATAAAAATGCCATTTGCGTCATATGCATCGTAAACATAATATGACCGAGCAAATCAATTGGAGATCCTTTAATAATATAAAAAGAAATGATTCCTAAAAGGAAATAAGCTGCTTCGCTTTTCTTTAATGTTTCGCTCTCTTTAAACTTTTCCTGCCATGTAACCGTTATTAAAAAATAGAAAACTGTTATGAGTATTAAACCCCCGATTAAATAAGGGCTCCATAATGCTTGAAAACCAAATATACTTATCGGCATATGACCATGCTCCTTTAAACATCAGTAATTTCATTATAGATGGCAAATTCTCCAACTTCAATGAAAGAACTATGACAATTGCTTGAAATCAAACATGTATTTTTCATATAGGTTATATATAATTTTTTGAATACACAAAAACGCCCTCAGCAATTGCCAAGGACGTTTTATTATGCGATTAGCCCCACCAAATGATCGTTGTGAACGCTACGAAGAACGTAAACGCGATGAAGGCTGCACTCCAGATGAAGAATTCAATTACGCCAACCATATGTGTTGAGCGATCTTCCAAGTGCATGAAAGCATAAAGTTGCAATACTACTTGTACTCCAGCCATTAATAAAATGATTGGAACAATAAAGTTTGGAGCAAAATCTGCTAGTACGGCAGCAAACGCGATAAATGTTAAGAAAATCATGATCGCAAAGTTTACTACTTGTTTACGCATATGAGCTTTTGAATGTGCTTTATCATATTCGTATTGAGCTTGAGTACGTACTTCTACATGAGTTTCGTGTCCCATATTATCCTAACACTCCCATCAAATAGACTACTGTGAAGATGAATACCCATACAACGTCGATGAAGTGCCAGTAAAGTGAAGCAGCAAAGAACTTCGGCGCGTTGTATAAGTTTAAGCCACGGCTGCTGTTACGGATGATTAATCCCGTAATCCAAATTAAACCAATAACTACGTGGACACCATGCATCCCTACGAGCGTAAAGAACGCTGAAGAGAATGCCGATTGTGTATAACCGAATCCAATATGCACATAATGCTGGAATTCATAAATTTCCAAGCATAGGAAGCCTAAACCTAAAAGAACTGTAATCCCCATCCAAGTACGGACACCAGAGAAGTTTAAATTTTTCATATGGTACATTGCGTACACAGAAGTTAATGATGATGTTAAAAGCAGCATCGTCATGATAAATGCTAACGGTAATTCATATAGATCCTTCGCCGCGAATTCCATACCTGCTGGACCGCTATCTTTCAGTGCGATATATGTAGCAAATACACTCGCGAATAATACTGTATCTGATGCCAGGAAAATCCAAAGTCCAACTAACTTGTTTTTCCCTTCCGCTGTAGCTTGTTCAGGGTGTTTCGGCCAAGTTTGTGGAGTAAATTTTTGATTAATATCCATTACTTGTTACCCCCTTTTTTACCTGTTGCACGGTAGTGAGCCAAATCTGTCTCGATTTTTTCGATTTCAGCAACCGTTACATGGAATCCTAAATCGTCTTTGAATGAACGAGTAATCATACATGCAATTGTTAAGCCTAAACCTCCGATAATCAACGCTAGGGAAATAGCTGGCGTCGTGCCTGTAGCTGTTCCTGCTTGAACTTGGTCTCCCCATGGGCTGTATAGAGCACCGAATGCTGCGATCATTGTACCGATTGACATAATGAACGGCAGAATTGAATTGTTCGGCATATGGATTTCACCTAGTGGCTCAGCATATACCATGCCTTCTTTGTTGCCTTCCTCTTTTTCGATCCAATATGGATCATAGCCGCGAATAAGCGGTGTTTGTTTAAAGTTATAGAATGGCAGCGGTGTTTCAATCGCCCACTCAAGTGAACGACCATCGCCCCAGTAATCACGACGGTTAACCGGCTCTGATTTAATTGATAATAATGCATCAACTACTAATAATACTACCCCGATTCCCATCATAATAGCACCGATTGATGAGATGAAGTTGAATAAATCCCAGCCTTGGCCGCCCATGTACGTGAACACACGACGTGGCATACCCATTAATCCTAAGAAGTGCTGGATAAAGAACGTTAAGTGGAAACCAATGAAGAACATCCAGAAAGTAAGCACTCCAAGTTTCGGATTTAACGCACGGTTAAACATAATCGGCCAGTAGAAGTGCGCTGAACCGAATAGCCCTGTTACGATACCGCCTACGATTACGTAATGGAAGTGGGCAACGATGAAATAAGAATCGTGTAATTGGTAGTCAAGCGGCGCAGTTGCCTGCATAACCCCTGTAACCCCACCCGCAACGAATGACGGGATGAAACCAAGTGCATAAAGCATCGGTACTGTAACTTTAATCGAACCGCCCCAAATTGTAAGGATCCAGTTGAATACTTTCATTCCTGTAGGAACAGCGATCGCCATTGTAGCAACAGCGAAAATTGCGTTCGCAGTAGCACCTAAACCAACTGTGAACATGTGGTGGGCCCATACCATGAACCCTAAGAAACCGATCAAGATTGTGGCGAATACCATCGAAGAGTATCCGAACAGACGTTTACGGGCGAACACTGGAATAATCTCAGAGAATAAACCGAACGCCGGCAATACTAAAATATATACTTCAGGGTGACCGAAAATCCAGAATAAGTGCTCCCAAATAATTGTGTTACCACCCATTGTATGATCGAAGAAGTTTGCTCCGAACATACGGTCAACCAACATTAAGAATAAACCACCAGTAAGTGGAGGGAATGCAAATAAAATCAATGAACTTGATACTAATGTAGTCCATGTAAATAATGGCATACGCATAAACGTCATACCAGGTGCACGCATCGTAATGATTGTAACGATGAAGTTAATACCTGAGATTAACGTACCCGCACCGGAAATTTGGAGACCAAGAATATAGAAGTCGATACCATGGCCCGGTGAATATAAAGATAGTGATGCATAAGAAGTCCATCCTGCATCAGGCGCGCCACCTAGGAAGAATGACAGGTGAAGGAATACCGCACCGATAAAGAATAACCAAAACCCTAATGAGTTCAGGAATGGGAATGCAACGTCACGCGCACCAATTTGCAGTGGAACGATTGCGTTCATAAAGGCAAATATAATTGGTGTTGCAGCTAAGAATAGCATCGTTGTACCGTGCATCGTTAATAATTCGTTAAATAGGCCTGCAGAAATGAATGTACTTTCCGGGAACATTAATTGAATACGCATAAGTAACGCTTCAAATCCTGCAATTGCGAAGAACAGTGTACCGGCAGCTAAATACATAATCGCGATCTTTTTATGATCGACTGTTGTTAAATAGTCCCATACATGTGCCCCAAAGCCCTTTTTCTGTGTAACAGAGCTCACAACTTTAACCTCCTTCAAAGTTTCTCTCTCGTTTAAATTATTTCTCAATAGTTAATGTCATTAAGTATTCAGCAATTGCTTTTGCTTCTTCTTCAGTAACATCATATTTCCCAGTCATTGTGTTACCTGGTTTGTATGGTTCAGGATCCATAATCCAATTTGTTGTTTCTTCAACATTGTGCTCCATGAAACCTGCTAAGCGGTTACGGTCACCAAATGTTGTCAAGTTTGGACCCATGCCATTGCCGGCTACCGCTGATACAGCGTGACATCCTAAGCAAGAGTTGGCAAATGTCGCTTCACCTAAATCAGATGACTCTTTGTCCGCTGTTTGACCTTCTGTAGCTTGCATTGCTGCAACCCACGCTTTAAATGCTTCTGGCTCAAGCGCTTTAACTTTGAAGTCCATTAATGCGTGAGAAGGTCCACATAACTCGGCACATTTACCGTAGAATACGCCCTCGCCATCATTTAAGCCTGCTGACTCTTTATCGAACTGTAAATAGAATTTGTTGATGCCATCAACGTTTGTATCCATCTTACCGCCAACTGCTGGAATCCAGAATGAGTGCTTTACATCAGATGCGATTAAGTTAAAATACACTTTTTCTCCAGTCGGTACTACTAATTCTTGAGCTGTAATAATTCCTTGGTTTGGATATTCAAACTCCCACCAATATAATTTTGCCGTTACATTGACTGTAAGTGCAGTTTTATTACCGCTTTCATCTACTTCATCCATTGCGGCAACATCCGCAAATTTATAAGTAGAGTTTAATGTTGGTACAGCCAGGATCAATAATAGAATAATCGGAATAACTGTCCAAATCACTTCTAATGTGTGGCTACCTTCCACTTGCTTTGGCATATGGTTTTCGCCAACTTTTGTACGGCGGAACTTAAAGAACGCAGCTAAATAAATGGCAGATACTACGATTACTACTAATGCCATAATTGTAATAGCCAATATTAAAATATTTAATTGCTCTTTACCTACCGGACCTGATGGGCGAAGTGTCGAAATATAATCTTCACCACATGCTGAAAGGAATACTGTCATTACTGTTAACAGCGAAAATAATCGCCATTTTTTAAGCCCTTTCATCATAGCTTAATAAACCCCTCTTTCTTCGTTGTATTTTCATGTGTAACCAGGACTACGGTTATGTCTATGTGAATTCTTATACTAGATTCATATATTTTGTCCGGAAAATACAAAATATAGTTAAATCTAATGCAGTAAATTACTGCTAAAGAAAGAATCCCAATGTTGCAAGCCACTCCTTGTCGATCCCCTCTCACGCCCATACATTGAAAAGTAATTTATTATCGGCTCTGCATTAAGCTACTTTACGTAATGCGGTTGAATAATAGATTGCAAAAATTCCAATTTATTTGCGCAAAGCTTTAATTAAGACAATATGGCTAATCGAACTATAAGTCCCCACATGCTGGCAGCGAATGATGCCATCGATTACAAAATTTCGCCTACGTATGAGGAAGGATTCTGCAATTATCGACACATTTTTACATATAGTCCCATTCACTTAACGTATATATTTCAAACATCCTGAAATGGATACGAACGATAATGACTATGTAAACCGGATTCTTTTTTCAAGTCTTCACTGAGTTTGAATTACCAATTTCAATCTTTATAAGTGCAAGAAAACTTAAAGAATCTTTTTGCTGAATGATGTATTGTTCGATACATCATGGCAAATGCGTCAAAAAATTACTTCTCCTTTCAAATTTGTAAGCATATTCCGCTACCATAACTATATCTAAATTTGTATCGGATTTCTAGACGTTTCGTGAAATTTCAAATATCAACATTTCAAACAGGACGAAGCGTACAGAAATCTAAAACAACAACTATATAGTAATGCATTTTCTGCCAATATTTGTGAAGGATAGGAGACGAATTTATGAACAATTTGTGAAAAAATGGGTGCGTTTACAATCGAAACCTTGATAGAAGTTGTTTTTTCAGCATTTTTTCGCTATCATCTAAGACGAGAGACGCTCTTAGCAGCGATGTGAATATTAAAGTAGGTGGACTCACTTTATGCATCAGAAATATTACAAATTTTTAAAATGGTTTGCTGTACTATCGACACTTGGTATGCTGCTCATCCTTCAAGGCGGGGCACTTGTTACAAAGACTGATAGCGGGCTCGGCTGCGGAAGAAACTGGCCGGACTGCAACGGTTCGTTAATTCCGAAAGAAATAACAACGGAAGTTTTAATCGAATTTTCCCATCGTCTTGTTACAGGTTCCGTATCAATTTTTATTCTTATTCTCGTCGTTTGGACATGGCGCTCGCTCGGGCATATCCGTGAAGTGAAGTTTTTAGGCTTTTTAGCAATGTTTTTCCTTGTTCTTCAGGCATTGATCGGTGCCGCGCAAGTTCTGTGGGGACAAGGCGACTTTATTTTGGCATTGCATTTCGGAATTTCATTAATATCCTTTGCAGCCGTTCTCCTGCTGACACTAATTGTATTTGAAGTCGACAAGAAATTTGATGCCGATCGAATCTATATGAGTAGAAGATTAAAAATACATACTATATGCGTTACATTATACTCATATGTAGTTGTCTACTCGGGTGCGCTGGTCCGCCATACGGATGCGAGTCTCGTATGCCCGGATTGGCCATTGTGCCGCAATGATCAGCCGCTCGCCCAGCCTTACAATATGTATGAGTGGGTACAGATGGGTCACCGTTTTGCGGTATTATTATTCGTTATTTGGATTGCGTATATCGCTATACACGTCATTAGAAATTACAAAAATCAGCGCGTTATCTACTGGGGCTGGATTATTGCCTTTTCGCTTGTCATATTGCAAGTAATTGCCGGAATGCTAGTTGTGCTGTTAAAGCTGCAATTGCTCGTATCATTAATGCACTCATTATTAATTACCCTGTTATTCGGTTTATTATGTTATTTAATAATGCTAGTTTCTCGATCAAAATAAAAAGAGGGTTACCAGAATATAATCTGGTCCCTCTTTTTATTTATTCTAATTCGATGAGCAAATCGCCTGTCGAAATAGCATCTCCTGCTGACGCATATATTTCTTTTACGATACCGTCTTTTGGCGCTTGCACCGTTGTTTCCATTTTCATCGCCTCAGTAATCAATAAGTGATCGCCGCGTTTGACTGTGCTGCCCTTATTCACCACTACTTTCAAAACAGTGCCGGGCATTGTAGCACCAATTTGGTTCGGGTTGGATGGATCCGCTTTTAATGCGATGCTGCCATCTACTTCCACCGTTAAATCTTGGATGACAAGCTCGCGGGATTGGCCGTTCATTTCAAAATAAAGAACACGCGTACCGTCATGCTGCGGCTCGCCGATTGACACAAGCTTAATGATAAGCGTTTTTCCTTTTTCAATTTCCACTTCGATTTCTTCGCCAAGTTTTAATCCGTAAAGGAATGTTGCCGTATCCAATACTGAAATATCGCCAAATGACTCTACTGCCTGCATATACTGCTCAAACACTTTCGGATAAAGTGCATAGGCCAATACATCTTGTTTAGATGGAGTTCGCCCGAATTTTTCGCTTAATTCTGCCGATAGCTTAGCAAAATTTACTGGTGGCAAGAGCTCTCCAGGTCGCACTGTAATTGGTGTTCGCTCTTTTAAAACAACTTGCTGGATTGCTTCAGGGAATCCCCCATGCGGCTGTCCTAAATATCCTTGGAAAAATTCAATTACGGATTCCGGGAAATCAATCACTTGTCCACGCTCAACAATATTATCTTCTGTTAAATCATTTTGCACCATAAACAGAGCCATATCCCCTACCACTTTTGAGGAAGGCGTCACTTTCACAATATCGCCGAACATTAAGTTTACGCGGGAATACATTGCCTTTACTTCATCCCAGCGGTCACCTAAACCAACTGCCTTTGCTTGCTGCTGCAGGTTGCTGTACTGACCGCCAGGCATTTCGTGCACATAAATTTCAGAATGTGGCGCATTCATGCCGCTTTCAAAATCAACGTAGTATTTACGAACATCTTCCCAATAGTAAGATAACTTTTCCAAGCTTTCGATATCCGCCCGTACATGTCGGTCCGAGCCTTTCATCGCATAGTATAATGAATTTGCACTCGGCTGTGACGTTAAGCCAGCCATTGAGCCTAATGCCGTATCAATAATATCCACGCCCGCTTCAATTGCTTTCGCATACAGATAAATTCCATTCCCACTCGTATCATGTGTATGTAAATGGATTGGCAGGCTTGTTGCATCCTTAAGCTCCGATATTAGGCGATATGCAGCTTGCGGCTTAAGAAGACCCGCCATATCTTTAATCGCCAGAATATGGGCTCCTGTCGCTTCTAACTCACGTGCCATGTCTTTGTAATATTGAACGGTATATTTCGCCCGTGCATCATCCAAAATATCGCCCGTATAACAAATTGCGGCTTCTGCTACTTTTCCACTATTGCGCACTTCATCAATCGCCACTTCCATCCCTTTAATCCAGTTCAGTGAATCAAAGATACGGAAAACGTCAACACCGGAAGCTGCAGACTCTTGAATAAATTCGCGGATTAAATTATCCGGATAATTTGTGTAGCCTACCGCATTCGCTCCACGCAATAACATTTGGAATAAGACGTTCGGAACTTTTTTGCGCAATTTCTCAAGTCGTTTCCAAGGATCTTCGCTCAAGAAGCGATATGCGACGTCGAACGTTGCCCCGCCCCACATTTCCAGCGAGAAATAATTATGCATTAAACGCGATGTCTCTTCTGCAATTTCAAGCATATCCTGGGAACGTACGCGTGTTGCAAGCAGTGACTGATGCGCATCGCGGAATGTTGTATCCGTTAATAGGACATCTTGTTGTTCTTTAATCCATTTCACAAGACCATCTGCCCCGTGCGCATCCAAAATTTGTTTTGTGCCGGATGGAGAAGGAATTAAAATGTCCGCTTTCGGCTTTTCCGGCTGGACGAAAATCGGTTTCGCACGCTTTTCAACACCCGGGAAACCATTTAATGTTACATTTCCGATATAATTCAATAACTTTGTTCCACGGTCTTTACGCTCAGGGAATTCAAATAGCTCTGGTGTCGTATCAATAAAACTCGTATCAAATTCACCTGTTAAAAATTTATCATGCAATACGACATTGCCTAAGAACGGGATGTTTGTTTTTACACCACGAATACGGAATTCGCGCAAGTTGCGGTCCATCTTCGCCGCAGCTTCTTCAAAAGTCATTCCCCATGTTGAAATTTTCACTAGCAATGAATCATAATAAGGTGTCACGACGGCGCCCTGGAAACCATTCCCTGCATCCAAACGTACTCCAAAGCCACCGCTTGAACGGTATACCATAAGCTTTCCTGTATCTGGCATAAAATCATTTGCCGGGTCCTCTGTCGTCACACGGGACTGGATTGCATAGCCAAATAGCGGAATTTTGTCTTGCGCCGGGATTCCTACTTCTTTTGAATGAATATTCAGCCCTTGCGCTACTTTAATTTGCGCATGGACAATATCGATACCGGTAATCATCTCCGTAATCGTATGCTCAACTTGAATACGCGGGTTTACTTCGATGAAATAAAAATTTTCGCCCGACACTAAAAATTCAACCGTACCCGCATTAATATAGCCTACATTTTTCATTAGTTTAACTGCAGCATCACAAATTTGATTGCGTAATTGTTCTGAAATCGAATTGGAAGGCGCAATTTCCACAACCTTTTGATGACGTCGCTGAATCGAACAGTCGCGTTCATATAGATGCACGATATTGCCATGTGTATCCCCGATAATTTGTACTTCAATATGTTTCGGCTTAATAATCGCCTTTTCAACATACACTTCATCTGAGCCAAATGCCGCCTTTGCTTCCGATTTCGCTCGCTCATAAGAAGATTGCAGCTCTTCTTTGGAATTCACTAAACGCATCCCGCGCCCGCCGCCGCCAAGGGCCGCTTTAATCATGACAGGGAAACCGTGGTCTTCGCTAAACTGCTCGACTTCCTGTAAATTCGCCACCGGGCCGTCTGTACCTGGAATGACTGGAATTTCAGCGGAAATCGCTTGTTCCCGAGCTTTTACTTTATCGCCAAACATATCAAGATGTGCGGAAGTCGGACCGATGAATTGAATGCCTTCTTCTTCGCAACGTCGAGCAAATAATACATTTTCCGATAAAAAGCCATAACCTGGGTGAATCGCATCGACATTCGCTTCTTTGGCGATTTTTATAATGCCTTCAATATCCAAATAAGCATCAATAGGTTTTTTCCCTGCCCCTACAATATAAGCTTCGTCTGCTTTATAACGGTGGTAAGACCCGCTATCTTCACGTGAATAAATTGCTACAGTATTAATATGCAATTCATTGCATGCACGTAAAATACGTATCGCAATTTCGCCTCGGTTCGCAACTAAAATCTTCTTAATTGACTTCATTTCTCCTCAACCCCCAATTACTTTCTCTTTTCTAATTTGTGATGTGTGGAGACATTTATAAGTATCCCCATTGCTACTGAAAGCAATAATATTGAAGTACCGCCATAACTTATGAAAGGAAGCGTTACTCCGGTTAACGGGATAAGTCCCGATAATCCACCTAAATTAATAAAAGTTTGTAATCCAATCCATGTAGAAATGCCCGCCGCCAACATTCTTGCAAGCGGGTCCTTTGTAGACATTGCGATATAATAACCGCGTATCACGATAAAGCCTAATCCTATAATAACAATAGATACGCCTAAAAGCCCCAGCTCTTCAGCAATAATCGCCATAATAAAGTCGGTTTGCGGCTCCGGCACATATCCAAGCTTTTGAATCGATTGACCGAGCCCGCGTCCTTCCAAGCCGCCTGCACCTATTGCATAATAGCCATTCACGACATGATAGCCTGTATTGAGCGGATCACTAAACGGATCCAAAAACGATGTAATACGGCCTCTGCGACTCGCGTTAAAAATCGTGTCCCATTTGAATATTAAAATCCCTATAATCCCTACAACACCCAATGCGCTTAATAAGCCGAAAATTTTGCCAAGTGTTTTGCCCCTAAGTCCGCTCGTAATAACAACGACAAGTGCAATGGCTACAATGATAGCCAATGCGCCTAAATCTGTTTCAAAGCCGACAACAATAACGATAAACAGCCACATCCCCAGAGGGTAAGATACATCGTCAAACGTCAGCAGCTGCATTGAGCCGCGATTGACGCTTTTCCGGTAAAATGTGCCCGCGAAAAATACAATAATAAAGAGTTTCGCAAATTCCGACGGCTGGAAATTCATAAGGCCGAATATGCTGATCCAACTTTTCGCCCCATTGATATTTTGACCGCCAATTAAAAGCCAGAACTCCAGCACAAACATAACAGCAAGTAAAAAACTTAAAATAAATTTGCTCGACAATCTTTTATAAGGCGTAATGACAGCGACCGCAAACAAAATCAAGGCGATGACTATATTAGTAAACTGCCGGTTATAGTAATAATTCGAATCGTTATAATTAAAAATAGAAACCCAAATACTGGAACTGTAAATCATGACTAGTCCAAATAACATTAATAAAATGTATACGAACAGTAAACCATAGTCAAAATTGCGAAAATAACTTTTAAAATAATGCTTCATTTTTATAAACCTCATCTTTGAAAAAAAAACTCAAACCGCAATGAAGCGTTTGAGTTTTCTTTTATTTGTCTGTATACGCATCATGTAATAAAGAAAGTTCTTTCTCCAACGAATCGAGAATTTTCTTTCCTTGATCACGTTCAATTAGCCCCAGCCTTGCAGCAAATTCTATTTCACGCGATAAACCAAACATTTGTGTATCTAAAACTTCTTCATATAACGGACAAGATGGCATTGTCAAGTTATCCATTTGTACGCGAATTAACTGAGCAATTTTTTCTGCATCCGCAGTTAATAGCTCTAATGCTTTTTCCTGAAAGGAAGCTTGTGCTTTCGTATCCATGAGGACGCCCCCATCTATGATATTTCTTCGATTCTATCTTAATAAAGTGTATCTTTTTACATTCAAAAATGCAAGCGTCTTTGTATGTTTTACTTTCAATTCAATTATATTTCTTTCTACGGGGAATCGCGTTATAATTATGAAGGAAAATAGTTAAGGAGGGCTTACAAATGGTCGAAACAATCATTCCTGTAAAAGGCGCGGTTAAATTTCAATTGACATTAGATCCTACCGTATGGATTTTTGATGATCGCAAACTGGATCTGACTACATATTTTGTTTCAGAAAAAGTTGAAGTAGATAACGAAAAATACTTGCGTGATATGGGTGCGCATTGGTCACGCGAAATTATGGAAGGTGCGGTATTTCCGCCGACATTGAAAACAGAGCGCAAATTTGACCGTAAAGGCATGATGACTGGTACATTCGGGATGGAAATTAAGCCGTTTTTAAATAATGCTGAAATTCTTAATGGTGCTAACGAAGTCGTTTTCGAATGCACAACGCAAGAAGAATTCATTTTCCCATTGCAGCAAGCCGAAAATTTTATTTTTAAATTCAGCCAGGACGGGAAACCGCTTTTAGAAGATGGTCCAGTGCATGTATTATTTGCGGATGGCTCAAATTTAGAAAATCCAATAAAAAATGTGCGTGCGATTCGTATTCAGTAGGAGGATTTCGTCATGCGTGTAAAATGTGTCATTTGCGATACACTACATGAGTTACCAAACGATTTACCTTTAGCAAAAAAATTGCGCAATCGTCCCATTCATACATTTATGTGTTCAGCATGTTCAGAGCGTATTGCCGACAACACGCAAAAACGTATCGAAACAGGAAAGTTCCGCTTCTTTAGAACATCTTCAAAATTTGACGAAGAATTTTAAAATGCGACGAGCTCAAATTTAGGGCTCGCCGCATTTTTTAATTAAAATTCAAATGATTGTTCATGGAATTTAAAATCGATGAAGCTTTGTGCATCGATTTTGCTCAGTTGGAAGAAGTTAGATACTTCTGTTTTTACTCCTTCAAATACACGCTCCTCATCAACGACATATGCTTCAACTGAAACAGCGATTTCGCCAAATTCAGCTTTTAGCGCATCGGCAATTTGCTGTGCCTTTTCCTCTGATAAATCTTCATCGACTAATAGGTGCACCGTTGCCTTTTCTACTTCCAGTTCCTCAAATGTCGCTTCTTTTCGCAAGCCATCCTGGAATACATTTGACATTACTAAAACACGCTCTCCAACGATTGGCTGAATAAGCTCATTTACTTCTGCGTTTATATTTTCAGCAAAATATTCGCCTGAATATTCGCCGTCTTTCACATCAAAATCATAAACTGTTTTTGATGTCTCAGATTGTACTGTAATTTCAAAATCATCACCGAAGGCAGGTGCAGTCGATTTCGTCACGACAAATTGATCATTATAAATTTCGCTCAGTTCCGCAGCTGCATTATCTTCATTTTTTGCCGTTAATACGGCAGGCACGAAAATAATGCAACTAATGATAATAAGCGCTAAAGCCACACTAATAATTACTTGCTTTTTAGTAAAATTCATTTTCCTCTACTCCATTTGTATTATTATCCCCAATAAAGAATTATAACGTTTCCAGTAAAGCGTTTTCAATTAAACAGTCCTATTAAAAAAGGGGTATGTTAAAAGTCAAAAACTTCTAGCACACCCCTTCCTTATATTAAATGTCCGCTAAAAACTGTTTGGTCAGAAGCGGCCGAAGCATTTCCCGCTATTCATATAAAAGGGCTTGTCCCGAATTGATATCCCGGAAAGCCCTTTCTCGTTACTAATTCGCCTGTTTTGCTTCTTCTCGTTTTTCACGCCATAAACGTGATTTGTAAACGATTAAAATTAATGCGGCTACAATTAATCCTTCAATCATCGGCAAAAATAACGCCAAAAATGTTAATACGATACATCCTGCAAATAAGAAAGCGTAAATAACGATATTTCTGCCTAATGATAGTTTCTTTGCGAAGCCTAGTTTGTATACAATTGCCGACATAAGGAATACGAGAATAAACGTTGCATAGCCGGCTATATCAAAGTTCGGCAAATTTTCGTATAAATATCTTGTAATTCCTGACATACGATTCATCACGTACTCATTTTCACTTGTAGATACAGTTGCTAGTAATACCAAATTAAAATAGCTACTTAACACAGCCATCATATTCAACATCATTCAACCTTTCCTTATTGACGCCAATTAACCTTCTAACTCAGCGTTCTTTTTCTTTTTCGCAATACGTTCACGTTCATTTTTATCTAAAATTTGCTTACGTAAGCGGATTGATTCTGGTGTAACTTCCAAATACTCGTCATCGCCTAAATATTCCAACGCTTCTTCCAATGTTAAAATACGAGGCTTTTTAATGACATTTGTTTGATCCTTATTCGCAGAACGGATATTTGTTTTTTGTTTTTGCTTTGTAATGTTTACTGTAATATCTGCATCGCGGTTGTTCTCGCCAACGACCATGCCTTCATATACTTCAGTACCCGGCTCTACGAATAATGTACCACGATCTTCAATACCCATCATACCATAAGTTGTCGATTTACCATTTTCCATTGATACTAATACACCTTGGTGACGTCCTCCGACACGGCCTTGTACGACTGGTGCGTAGTGGTCGAAAGTATGGTTAATAATACCGAAGCCTTTTGTTAATGACATGAATTCTGTTGTATACCCGATTAAACCGCGTGCAGGAACGTGGAAAATTAAACGAACCTGGCCAGAACCGTTGTTAATCATATCCAGCATTTCGCCTTTACGTGTACCGATTGATTCGATGATCGAACCGACATTTTCTTCTGGTACATCGATTTGAACGCGTTCGATTGGCTCTGATTTTACGCCATCAATTTCTTTAATGATTACTTGCGGTTTTGATACTTGCAGCTCAAAACCTTCACGGCGCATATTTTCGATTAAGATCGATAAGTGAAGCTCACCGCGACCTGAAACCGTCCAAGCATCCGGTGATTCTGTATCTTCAACGCGCAATGATACATCTGTTTGCAATTGTGCGCGCAAACGCTCCTCGATTTTACGGGAAGTTACCCATTTCCCTTCACGACCTGCGAACGGAGAGTTGTTTACTAAAAATGTCATTTGCAATGTTGGTTCATCAATACGTAATGGTGTTAACGCTTCTTGGTGCTCGATAGGACAAACTGTTTCACCTACGTTAATATCTTCCATTCCTGAAACGGCGATTAAATCACCAGCTTTGGCTGTTTGGACTTCCTCACGCTTTAAGCCGAAGAAACCGAAAATTTTCGTTACACGGAATTGTTTTACCGTGCCGTCCAATTTCATTAATGCTACTTGTTGTCCTACAGAGATTGTACCGCGGAATACACGGCCAATACCGATACGTCCTACGAAATCGTTATAATCAAGCAGCGAAACCTGGAATTGCAACGGCTCATCTGAATTATCCACAGGTGATGGAATTGTTTCGATAATTTTTTCAAATAAGCAATTCAGGTTTTCTTCCTGTGTTGCCGGGTCTGGATCAAGTGATGCTGTCCCATTTACACCAGAAGCATATACTACCGGGAAGTCTAACTGGTCATCATCTGCACCTAATTCGATAAATAACTCCAGCACTTCATCCACTACTTCAAGTGGACGAGCTGCATCTTTATCGATTTTATTAACTACAACGATTGGCGTAATTTTCTGTTCCAGCGCTTTCTTTAATACAAAGCGTGTTTGCGGCATACAACCCTCATACGCATCGACAACTAAACAAACGCCATCTACCATTTTCAAGATACGTTCAACTTCCCCACCAAAGTCTGCGTGTCCAGGCGTATCAAGGATGTTGATACGTGTACCGTTATAGTTTACTGCTGTATTTTTAGCTAAAATCGTAATTCCACGTTCGCGCTCTATATCACCAGAGTCCATTGCACGTTCTTCAACACGCTCGTTAGAACGGAAAGTACCTGATTGTTTTAATAATTGGTCTACTAACGTTGTTTTACCATGGTCAACGTGAGCAATAATTGCGATATTACGAATATCTTGACGTAAATTTGTCATTATTCCACTCCATATTCTTTTTTCAATTGTTTAACTGTGATATTATAGCACATGAAAGATTAAATGTCTTTTCACAATAATTAATATCATTTTTTAGTCACATATAAAAAGATAAATGGAGGTATGGAACGATGAATAAAGCAAAATTCGTCATGGCTATTTATGCATTAGCTGCGATTCTTTCAATGGTAAGCATGGGGTTTGCCTTTTCACTAATTTTTATGACAGGCCCTGATTATGAAACAATCGGCTGGATTAGCGTTATTTTAGGCGTTGTCGTTATGTGTGCCATATTCGGAATGGCATTCAAGACGAAACGTAAATTTAAAGATCAAGGTTTACTATAATTTCGAAAAAGGTCATTAAGCTAGCATAACTTTTTGAAATGATTCAAAAAAACTCCGGTGCGTTCAATGCACCGGAGTTTTTTACTTTTTCTCTTCAATATAATTATCCAATATTTCCCGATGTATGGAAGGGTTGGCGATTAAAAATGTATCCTTCGATAAAAAGTCAAAATCTTTTCCGTTAAAGTTTGTGGAAATCGCGCCAACTTCTTTACCAATAATGACCCCCCCGCCAATATCCCATGGCGCCAGACGCATCGAAATATATGCATCAAGCTTCCCGCTTACGACAAAGGCTATTTCCATAGCTGCCGAACCATAAGACCGGGTACCGCGCACTGTGCGAACCAACTCAATTATCTTTTCGTGATTAATGCGATTGTTCGGTGTAACCCAGCTTGCATTTATTCCGATCACAGCTTCTTCAATTTTCACCGGCTGAAGCCTGCGAAGCGGGGAATCGTTATACCATGCGCCTGCACCGGCAATCGCATTGAATAAATCTTCCCGCATTACATCAAATATGTAACCCAATACCCCTATGCCATCAACATAAATGCCAATTGTAATCATAAAATGGCGATGTTGTTTCACGAAATTCATCGTGCCGTCAATCGGATCAATTATCCATACAACACCTTCTAAGCTTTCGACCTTTTCCCCCATTCCTTCTTCGCCCAAAATCCGATGCGTCGGATTGGATGCTTTTATTTTTTCAATGAGAAACAACTCCGTCTCCCGATCAATATTCGTTACTAAATCATTGGGGTTTGATTTTGTTTCGATTTCAATGTCATACGAAAATGCTGCTCGTATATTTCTGCCCGCCTCAAAAATAATTTTTTTTGCAAATTCATCTAGTTGTTTTACATCCATCGTTCATCCACCTTCCGACAACAATCGCTAGTTTTTATATGTAAATATAGTGAGCTTTTCTTTAAATTTGGTTCATCGTCATAACATTGGGTTGATTTCCATTACAGGTTGGACGCTTTCGTCGCAGAGAAAATCTTGTAGCGCAAGCTGAAGTCGTCAGCACGAACGCTCGCCCCATTCCAACCAACTCTCCTTGGCATGGAGTTTTGTCATCCCTAACTTTTTGCTAATATTCTTAAATATCCTTATTATAACAAAAAATCACTTGCTATCTTACTTTGGCAAGTGATTTTTTATTTTGGATACATTTTTTCATTACGCATACGCATGTAAACCCTTTAATTCCTCTTGGATTTCTGTTAAACGTTTTTTGGATTTATCTATTTCATGTTGATCATTGTTATTCATTGCCGCGTAAAGTGTTGCAAGTTCATAGTCCATTTCCAGCATTAAAATCTCTTCGTATTGCTTTTCAATATCGACTTTGCGTATAATTTTAATCATCTGTTTCATTAAGATCACTTCCTCATCATATTTTTTAACTTTTACCATATTTTGGATGATGGCGGTTTGGTTAATATGACTAATTACTCAAAACTTATAAATTTCTTCTGCCAAAATTTCTAATGGTAAAAAAGTTTCTATTAACAGATTTTTTCCCAAAAACTTAATAAAATAAACATTAAATCGAAAGGAATTGAAAAAATTGAGTATTGTAAAATGGACAAAAGAAGACTTCCTAGTATTTGAAATTAACGGCTTAGATGAGCGTATGGAAGCTTTAAATAATATAATCCGACCAAAGTTTCATGAACTATCGGAAACCTTTTCAGGCTATTTCAGCGCACAAACAGGAGAGGAGTTTTTTGGACATGTAGCAAAACATGCTCGCCGTACTGTCAACCCGCCGAAAGATTCCTGGGTAGCATTTGCTCCTTATAAACGCGGCTATAAATCTTTGCCGCATTTTCAAATTGGTTTATGGGGAACACATCTTTTCATCGTTGTTGCGATTATTTACGAGGCGCCGCAAAAGTATGAAATGGCACAGCGCTTACTAACGGATATCCACACTCTCAAAAATTTGCCGGATGACTACGTGATTTCCGGAGACCATATGCAACCAAGCGCCATTTCCTTAAAGGAAGCACGCGGCGAAAAGTTGGAGCAGCTCCTTATTCGTCTGCGCGACGTTAAAAAAGGTGAATTTTTAATCGGTCGACACATCGAAGCAAAGGAAGCGGTTCAAATGTCTGCCGAGCAGTTTTTACAATTGGCCGAAAAAACTTTTGATGAGCTCCTTCCTATTTATGAAGTAATCCAAGGTAAAAATTAACCATTTATTATTAATATGTACAAATGACTGCTAAACATTCCAATAAAAATAAATTTAATTCAAAAAGAGCTAATAACGAATCCATTCGGACTGTTATTAGCTCTTTGTCTATTTCATCTTTACAATTTGCCCGTCAGCCAATTCCTTTGCCAGCTTCACGACACGATACGGGACATAGGAGCTTGCCTGCTCGAAATCACGGCAAATTGTTTTTTCTTCCGCCTGTAAAGGAACGATTTGCTTAAAACGTTTATAGCGAGCCATGACTAATTCCCGCTTTACCCCTTTTTCGTAAGCCATTTCCACTACTTCAAAAAAGTGTACGACATCGACCATCTCCTCTGTTGTCCAGTCTGTTGATAATGGGTATGAATACTCCATAAACTATTACCTGCCTTTAATTCATTACTGACCCCATTTTAAACGGATTTCCTTTGCTTGTACAACCATACGTTGAATTAATTGCTCAACTGTCGGAACATCATTGATTAAACCGGTCACTTGGCCTGCCCAACCAAAACCTTTTGCTTGATCACCGTCATATATAAATGCCTTATTGGCTTCCCCGCTAATATATGCTTTTAATGCTTCATATGTAGGGGTATGTTGCTCGATTTCTAAAATCTTATCGGTGAATTCATTGCTGATCACCCGGGCAGGTGCACCAATGGAACGTTTAATAATGGCTGTATCGGTTTCTTCACTATCGATCAATGCTTGTTTATACGCTCTAGAAGCATGAACACATTCCTTTGTCGCAATGAAACGTGTACCCATTTCAATTCCTTCTGCTCCTAAAGCATGTGCTGCCATCCAGCCTCGACCGTCTCCAATCCCTCCTGATGCTATGACAGGAATCGATACACTGTCAACAACTTGAGGTACTAATACCATTGTTCCGACATCATCTCTTCCTAAATGGCCTCCACCTTCCTGCCCGACGACCATTACAGCATCTGCTCCAAGTTGTTCAGCTTTTTGCGCTTGACGTTTTGCCGCCACTAATACAAGCTTTTTACAGGACGCATCTTTTAAAATATCAAAAATCGGTGCAGGATTTCCCCCTGTTATCGTTACAACGGGAACATCCATTTCGGCAGCGACTTCTACCATCTTTTCATATCCCTTGCCATGCATTCCAATTGCAAAATTTATGCCAAATGGCCGTTCTGTCAATTCTCTTACTTTTTTTATTTCTTCTTTCAGCGCTTCAGGCGAATGTAGACTCATTGCCGTAATTTGACCTAAGCCGCCTGCATTCGATACTGCCGCGGCGAGTTTAGAATATGCTAAATACGCCAGCCCGCCTTGAATTATCGGGTATTGAATTTGCAGTAATTCTGTTACTTTTGTTTGCCAGTTCATTGCCATTCCTCCAAAAAATAATGATAGTCATTTCAAGTATTCGAAATATTTATATAGTCAGCAACTTTAATAGGTGCTATAATTCACTTGTTTTTAAAAATTACAATATTGTGAGGTGGTACCTGCGTTGTCACAGTTAGAGACTCCTTTGTTTGATGCATTACTTAAGCATCGCAACAGACATCCTATTCAGTTCCATATTCCAGGTCATAAAAAAGGGCAGGGAATGGATCCAGCTTACCGAGAATTTGTAGGCGACAACGTTTTATCAATTGATTTAATTAATATTGCTCCACTAGATGATTTACACGCTCCTAAAGGTGTGATTATGCAAGCGCAAAACCTTGCTGCTGAAGCCTTTGGTGCCGACCATACATTTTTTTCCGTGCAAGGTACTAGTGGCGCCATCATGACGATGATTCTGACCGTCGTTGGTCCAGGCGATAAAATAATAGTACCGCGGAATGTACATAAATCGATTATGTCAGCGATTGTTTTCGCAGGTGCTATCCCTATTTTTATCCATCCGGAAGTGGATAGTGAGCTTGGTATTTCCCACGGCATTTCACCTGAATCTGTTGAACGCGCGCTAACAAAATATCCGGATGCAAAAGCTGTATTGGTCATTAACCCAACTTATTTTGGATTTGTGGCCGATTTAAAACGCATCGTGGATATTGTACATGCTAGAAATATTCCTGTAATTGTGGATGAAGCACATGGAGTCCATATTAAGTTCCATGACGAACTGCCATTATCCGCAATGCAGGCAGGGGCCGATATGGCTGCTACGAGCACACATAAGCTAGGTGGCTCGATGACAGGCAGCTCCGTATTAAATGTAAAAGAAGGGCTCGTTTCCGCAAAGCGTGTACAAGCTGTGTTCTCGATGTTAACAACGACATCGACTTCGTATCCTTTGTTAGCATCTCTGGATACAGCACGTCGCCAATTAGCCGTACATGGCAATGATTTGCTGGACGACGCAATTCGCTTAGCGAAAGACGCCCGTAAACGTATTAATGCGATTCCCCATCTTCATTGTGTAGGGCGCGAAAAACTAGGCACTTCCGCAACATTCGATATGGACCCATTAAAACTGTTAATATGTGTGAAAGACTTAGGCATCACAGGGCATATTGCGGAAGAATGGCTGCGTCTCAACGCTAATTTGGAAGTCGAGTTATCGGATTTATACAATATTTTATGTTTAGTGACAATCGGTGATTCGAAAAAAGAAATCAATTTACTGATCAATGCTTTAACACGCATGTCGAAAACATTTGAATCTGAAGCGACGATTACAGAAACAAATGTGCAAATACCTGAAATTCCTGCACTTGCCATGACGCCGCGCGATGCTTTTTATGCACAAACGGAAAGCATCCCGCTTGCACAGGCAGAAGGCTATATTTGCGCTGAATTTATAATGGTTTACCCGCCTGGAATTCCAATTTTTATTCCCGGGGAAATAATTACGCAAAGCAATATTGATTTTATTAAAATGAATATTGAAGCAGGTCTCCCTGTTCAAGGCCCGGAAGACAGTACACTGCAAAATATACGTGTGATCAAAGAACGAAAAGCGATTTATTGACACGCTCGACAGACGACCATTTCCGTGTCGTCTGTCTTTTTTAAAATAAGTAAATTGAAACAATCGGGATAATAAACGCACCTACGACCGCACTTAAACCCATTGATAATGAGCCAATGGATAAATCCTCTTCGCTATATTCCTTAAGTTTCGTTAAGCCAACGCCGTGTGAGGCACTGCCCATCGCGACACCTCGACTAATCGCTGTATCAATTTTGAATACTTTAAATAAAACCGGACCTAAAATCGCCCCTGTAAACCCTGCTACCATTACTAACACAGCAGTAAGAGGAGCTACACCGCCTATAAGTTCACTTATTTGCATCGCTACAGGTGTTGTCAGCGATTTAGGCAATGAAGTAGATAAAAACTCTTTACCCGACCCAAATAGCAAAAGCAATGCAACAACACTTATAAGACCTGCAAGCATCGCAATAATGATGCTAATAACAATCGAATATTTATATTTGAAAATAATTTCCCGCTGATTATATAACGGAAAGGCTAATGCTACGACTGCAGGACCGAGCATTTTCGAAATCCATTGACCGCCTTCCATATAAGTTTCATATGGAATATTAAATATTAATAAAATGCATACAGTAATGCATGTCGCCGTTAATATAGGAAGCAAAAACGGGTTTCCTACCTTTAAATAAAGCTTATTGAGCAGTATAAAAAGGAGAACTGTGCTACTTATGATGAATAGGATTTGCAGCAGATGTAACAATATTTCTTTCCTCCTTAATTTGTTGCTCTTTCTTTTCGATCATTTTGCTCACTTTCCCCGTAATGACCAATGAAATAATCGTACTAATTATTACAGCCAAAACAAGGAGCCCCCCTGACTTTGTAAGCAATTCCGGATAATTGATTACCGCAGCAGTAGAGGGGATAAAAAACAATGTTAAAAAAGCAAGCATAAAACTAGCGCCTTTTTGTATGTATTTCACATTTAACAGTTTAAAATATAGGGCAAACCATAATAAAACCAGCCCGATAATACTTCCCGGTATAATAATTCCAGTAATTGAGACAATATATTCCCCTATTAAATAAAATATAATAATAATTCCGATTTGAGCTATTGTACGAATAATGTTCAATTACTCCCCCTCCTTTTGTACAGTTTCATTGTACGACTATTAGAAATTTCTGTCTATTTTATTTTCTCACTATAATGTAGACATCTTCTATTTTTCGATTACTTTTACGCAAAATTAAAAGCTATCCTGTCAATTATTTCTACAAGATAGCTTTCAAATTCCACCCTTTTCTCCCATGCCATCAACTATTTCTTTCGACTCTCTCTAGGTTTTTTGGTGTCGTCAACTGTTCTTCCATTTCATTTTTCTCCAATAATTGAACATTCATCAATGATGCTAAAACACTCATAAATGCCAATTTCAACTCATGTTTCTCCGCTTTTTCCTTGACCGCTTCATCCGCAGATCGCAATGACCTATTTACTTGCTCTACATATACGTCTGTCATTTGATCATACGGGAATTGATTCACATTAAATACGATGGCCTGCAACGCCTTTTGTAAAATGGATGCAGCAGTTTGACGCGGGGATTCATTTATTGTTTCTTTATCAGCATATTGCCGCTGTTCGTTTGCATGCTTTATTTGAAGGTTCCCTGCGGCTGTAAGGAGTTCATTAAAGATTTGGGCTACCTCCCCTGATTTCGTATTAAGCGCTTTTAAAATAGTATTTTGCAATGTTTCATAAGAATCTTTTGTAAATTCATTTTTTTGTACTTCCAACAGTTTCATTATTAATATATCTAAAGCAGCAGCAGGAAAACGGTCCGTTGCCGCCATTTCCTCTCGTTCTATTTCCCTCATGTCTTCTAACAAAACTACCGTTGATATCCACTTGCATTTTAAATTCTTCCTCTTATTCTGATGACTCATAAGTTGCCAGCTCCCTTAATCAATTAACCGCACATTAACAATAAATGTTTCCCTATCCAACATGTTAAAGCGATAAGTAAATTTATGTACTTTTTGTAAGCCTATATACTATAAATGGGATTTTCGACTTAATTTCCCCTAATATAAAATCGACTCATTCAGTTATATATAACCAAATTACTCAATTTAAAAACCTATAATTTGCAGTTTTTCTATGTGCATTAATTTTCCCGGTCAACATTTTATACTTCTTTTTTGCAGGCTTCCACCTTAACTAATGTGCATTTTCTTTAAAGAGAAAAGCTGCATGAAAAGCGAAAATCATACTCCTGCCATCGCAAAAAAAGGCATCCGAAAATGGCTTTTCGGACGCCCCTTTTTATAAGCATAAGATTTATTTAGTTACAATATGAATTGGGTTGCCTAGTAAAACTTCAGCAGCTTCCATTGTAATTTCACCTAAAGTTGGGTGTGCGTGAATTGTTAATGCGATATCTTCTGCAGTCATGCCGCCTTCAATAGCAGTTGCCATTTCAGCGATCATATCAGAAGCACCAACACCAACGATTTGAGCACCAACTAATAAGCCGTCTTCTTTACGCGCTACTAGTTTCACAAAACCTTCTGTTTCGTTCAATGCTAATGCACGACCGTTTGCAGCGAATGGGAATTTAGCAGCTTTCACTTCTAAACCTTCCGCTTTTGCTTGCTCTTCAGAGTAGCCTACAGTTGCCATTTCCGGATCTGTGAAGCATACTGCCGGAATCGCTAAATAGTCAACTACTGATGGTTCACCAGCGATTGCTTCTGCAGCAACTTTACCTTCATAAGAAGCTTTATGAGCAAGTTGCGGACCTGCAACGATATCACCGATTGCATAGATGTTCGATACTGAAGTACGACTTTGTTTATCTACTTCCAATAATCCGCGCTCTGCGAATTTAATACCTACTTCTTCCAAGCCCATTTCATCCGTATTCGGACGACGGCCTACAGTCACTAATACGTAATCTGCTTCAACAGTTTTCTCTTCGCCGCCTGCTTCATAAGTAACGATTACGCCAGTTTCGTTTTCTTCTACGCCTTTAGCAGATGCGTTAACTACAACTTCAACGCCTTTTTTCTTAAGACCTTTTTTAACGATTTGCGTCATTTGTTTTTCGAAGCCAGCTAAAATATCTTTACCGCCTTCGATAATTGTTACTTGAGAACCTAAGTTAGCATAAGCAGAACCAAGCTCTGTACCGATGTAACCGCCACCGATCACTACTAATTTACCTGGAACTTCCGGGAATGATAAAGCGCCAGTTGAGCTTACTACACGCTCAGTAAATTTGAATGTAGGGATTTCGATTGGACGAGATCCTGTCGCTAAAATTGCATTTTTGAATGTATAAGTTTGTGCGTTATCACCATCAATGACACGTACAGTGTTTGCATCCACGAAATATGCTTCACCTTTTACGATGTCTACTTTATTTCCTTTTAATAAGCCTTCAACGCCGCCTACTAATTTTTTGACAACGCCATCTTTGAATGCCTGTGCTTTAGACCAATCCAGCTTTACTTCAGATGCAGTAACACCCATATCATCAGAATGTTTTGCATTCTCAAAGCGGTGACCTACTGAAATTAAAGCTTTAGATGGGATACAGCCTACGTTTAAACAAACGCCGCCTAATGCTCCACGCTCAACAATTGTAACTTTTTGACCAGTTTGTGCTGCACGGATTGCTGCAACATAACCTCCAGGGCCAGAACCTACTACAAGAGTATCTAGTTCGATTGGAAAATCTCCTACTACCATTTTTTTACGCCTCCATTAATAAAAGTTGCGGCTCACTTAATAAACGTTTTAAATGATTTAAAGCGTTTTGTGCAGTCGCTCCATCGATCATTCGATGATCAAAGCTCAATGATAATGCTAACACATGTGCTGCTACAATTTCACCATTTTTTATTACTGGTTTCTCTGAAATACGCCCAATTCCTAAGATTGCCACTTCAGGATGGTTAATTACCGGTGTGAACCATTGTCCACCAGCGGAACCGATATTTGTAATCGACATTGATGCACCTTTCATTTCATGCGGTGCCAGCTTACCATCACGCGCTTTTACAGCAAGCTCATTAATCTCCTGCGATAAGCCAAATACCGACTTGCGGTCAGCATGCTTTATTACAGGAACTAATAAACCTTTTTCTGTATCAGCCGCAATACCTATATTATAGTAATGTTTTTGAATAATTTCCTGTGTCGCGTCATCCAGCGAACGGTTGAATTCAGGATATTTGCGTAATGTCGAGATTAAAGCCTTCACAACGTACGGTAAATACGTCAATTTAACACCTTGCTCTGCCGCAATATCCTTGAATTGTTTACGATGGGCAACAAGCTCTGTTACGTCCACTTCGTCCATTAGCGTCACGTGCGGTGCTGTATGCTTCGAATGTACCATCGCTTTTGCGATTGCTTTACGCATACCGCTCATTTTTTCGCGTGTTTCTGGGAATTCCCCTTCAAGAGCGACTGGAGCAGCCTGTTTTGCATTCGCCGTTTTATCTGCAGCTTCAATATCTTGCGCTTCTTTTACTTCTGCATTTTCAGAAGCCGATTGTTGACCGCCGTTTAAGAAGCTTTCGATATCTTCTTTCAGCACACGGCCGTTTTTACCTGTGCCTGATACTTGCTGGATCTCAACACCTTTTTCACGTGCATATTTACGAACAGAAGGCATTGCGATAATGCGTTTGTTGGAAGTATCCTCTTCGGTTTGAGGTGCAGCCTTTTCTGTTTCAGCTGGTGCTTCAGGCTGAGCAGCATCTGCATTTTTATCTGTTTTAGTCTCTTCTTTTTTCACATCTTGGCCAGCCTCAGCAGTAGACTGTACTTGTGCTTCTGTTTTGCTTGATTCATTTGATTCGTGGTGGTCATCACCTTTTAGCTTCAGGTCTTCATACCCAGGTGCATCAAATCGGATTAATGCATCGCCGACAATCGCCACCGTGCCTTCTTCCACATAGATTTCTTCTACTGTGCCATCAACTGGTGACGGAATTTCCACTACTGCTTTATCATTTTGAACCTCTGCTAGAATATCGTCCTCTTTCACTTGATCGCCCGGTTTAACGAACCATTTGACGATTTCCCCTTCATGAATACCTTCTCCGATATCTGGTAAACGAAACGTAAATGCCATTTATCTCACCCTCAATTCTTAGAATGTTAAAACTTTCTTTGCAGTTTCCATTACATCTTTATACGTTGGCAACCATACACCCTCTGCTTGCGGGAATGGATAAATTGTATCCGGGGCAGCAACACGCAATACTGGCGCTTCCAATGAAAGAATTGCACGCTCTGTAATTTCCGCGACAACATTTGCCGCGATGCCTGCCTGCTTTTGCGCCTCTTGAACAACGATTGCACGACCAGTTTTTTCAACAGATGCGATAATCGTTTCGATATCTAATGGCTGGATTGTACGTAAATCCACTACTTCGACCGAATAGCCTTCTTTTTCAAGCTCCTCTGCCGCTTTTAAACTTTCATGGACCATTAAACCATAAGCAATAATTGAAAGATCTTTCCCTTCACGTTTTACATCTGCTTTGCCGATTTCAATTGTGTACGACTCTTCTGGAACTTCTTCACGGAACGAACGGTAAAGTTTTAAGTGCTCTAAGAATATAACAGGGTCATTATCGCGAATCGATGCAATCATTAAACCTTTTGCGTCATATGGTGTTGATGGAATGACAACTTTTAAACCTGGTGATTGCGCCATTAAGCCCTCTAAAGAATCCGAGTGCATTTCCGGTGTATGAACCCCGCCGCCGAATGGAGAACGAATAGTTACAGGTGCATTATACGTGCCGCCTGAACGATACTTCATACGTGCCAATTGCCCACTGATAGAGTCCATTACTTCAAATACGAAGCCGAAAAATTGAATTTCAGGTACTGGGCGATATCCAGTTAACGCTAAACCAATTGCTAAACCACCGATTCCTGATTCTGCAAGTGGCGTATCGAATACACGATCAACGCCGAATTCTTTTTGAAGACCTTCTGTTGCACGGAAAACCCCGCCGTTTACACCAACATCTTCACCGAATACTAAAACGTTCTCGTCATTTTTTAATTCGCAGCGTAATGCATCTGTAATTGCTTGAATCATTGTCATTTGTGCCATGGCTTATTTCGACTCCTTCTCTTTATAAATCGCATATTGTTCTTTTAAGTTAGCTGGCATTTCCTCAGCATACATATTATCCATTAATTCCGTAACTTTTTGTTTTGGCGCTTGGTCTGCTTGTTTAATTGCATCTTTAATTTCTTCTTTTGCGCGCTCAATTACTTCTTCTTCCTTCTTCTCATCCCATAAGCCTTTTCCTTCAAGGTATTTACGGAAGCGCACCAATGGATCTTTTGCTGACCATTCATTGTCCGTATCTGTTGTACGGTAACGTGTCGGGTCATCCCCTGCCATCGTATGCGGGCCATATCTGTAACACATTGTTTCGATTAGTGTTGGGCCTTCACCGCGGATTGCACGATCACGGGCATCTTTTGTCGCTGCATATACCGCCAATGGGTCCATACCGTCCACTAGCACACATGGAATACCTGCTGCCACGCCTTTTTGAGCGATTGTTTTTGCCGCTGTCTGCAGTTCGCGCGGTGTTGAAATCGCATATTGGTTGTTTTGTACGATGAAGATTGCCGGTGATTTAAATGCACCCGCAAAGTTGATTCCTTCGTAGAAATCACCTTGCGAAGAACCGCCGTCGCCTGTGTACGTTATCGCCACTGTTTTTGACCCTCGTTTTTGCAAGCCAAGTGCTACCCCGGCAGTTTGAATATATTGGGCACCGATAATAATTTGCGGCGCTAAAATATTTACCCCTTCCGGAACTTGGTTACCGATGAAGTGACCGCGGCTGAATAAAAACGCTTTCCATAAAGGTAAACCATGCATTACGATTTGCGGGACATCACGGTAGCCCGGCAAAATCCAGTCTTCTTTTTCCAAAGCATAGTGTGAAGCGAGCTGTGAAGCTTCCTGACCTGCAGTTGGTGCATAGAAACCTAAACGGCCTTGGCGGTTTAATGAAATCGAACGTTGATCTAAAATACGTACGTAAACCATGCGTTCCATCAATTCAACTAATTGCTCGTCAGCTAAATCCGGCATCGCCGCTTCATTTACTACTTCACCTTGCTCATTTAAAATTTGGAACATTTCAAACTTGCTTTCAATTTCCTGTAATGTTCCAGCTGGGTCCAATTGATTCATCATTTTTTCTGTCATTGTTTACATCCCCTTTTGAACTGTATTAAAAATTTTATAATTTTCACTAGTACAATGTTGCTCTAAACCGAGTATAATGAATAAAATTCTATCGGTCAATCATTGTTTATCATCTTAATTAAAGATTTTTCTTAACTTCAGCGAAAATAGTACAGTTACATTAACTGTTATATACACAACTCATAACTGTACTATAATAGGAAATTTCCTTACAATTTATTGTTATCCGCTCAATAACACCCCCACCGTTTCATTCATTCCCTTTTAATGAAACCTTAAATCGGTATTATTGAATAATTTATTTCATCCGAAGTTTTTTCTACTTCCATTATCGAGAGTCGTGTATACTTGTTTTTATAAGTTTGAACTGAAAGGAAGTTTCACATGATTTTAATGGAACATATTATTCGGGAAGGGCACCCTACTTTACGGACACGCGCAGAGGAAGTTACTTTTCCATTAAGTGCGGAGGATCGTCAATTAGCTGAAGATATGCTTCAGTATTTAATTAATAGCCAAAATCCCGAAATTGCTGAAAAATATAATTTACGCGGAGGTATTGGCTTGGCAGCAAACCAGGTGAACAGCTTAAAACGAATGTTTGCGCTGCATTTGGAACATGAAAACGGCGAACTGATCAGCTTTGTAGCAGTTAATCCGAAAATTGTAAGCCATTCTGTTGAACAGACTTATATAACAAGCGGTGAGGGCTGCTTATCTGTAGATCGCGCCGTGCCAGGTTATGTCTATCGCTATGCACGTATTACTGTAAAATTCATGACGGTGGACGGAGAAGAAAAAAAAATGCGTTTATCCGGTCTTCCCGCAATCGCGTTCCAGCACGAACTTGATCATTTAAACGGGGTAATGTTTTACGATCGCATCGATGAAAAAGATCCGTTTATCCAATTGGAAAACAGCATTCCATTCGGAAGAGAATAACTTTTGCAGACCCCATTTTCGTTAGCGGCGAAAATGGGGTCTTTTTTTGAATCTGTTACCATAGAAAAGAATAGAAGAAAGTGGTCTCAGCTTATGAAAGTTCTAATAAAATCGTAAATGTTCTAATATCCTTTTAAAAGTTCCAATAAAAATGGGATTTTCTAAAATAACTGCTGATTTTTCTAAGATAGCAGCGCGATGTTCTAAAAATCCTTTCCATTTTTCTAATATCAATATCTGATTTTCCAATAAGCATTGACATTGTTCAAATAAAATCAACATCCCATACTAACAACAAAAAAACGCTGTGCAGAAACCTTTTCACAACGCTTTTCCTAACCTGTCTGTCTATATCAATTTCAATTTTTTCATTGCGTCAGCCAAACCGTTCTTGTCTACATGTCCTGTAATCATTGAGGCCGCTTCCCTCGCCCGTGCATGTCCATTATCCATCGCTACACTATAGCCAAACTCGGAAAGCATTTCAATATCGTTTAATCCATCGCCAAATGTAATAACATCCTTTACCGGAAAATCAATATGTTCCAGCAATTTTCGAATACCTTTTGCCTTGGAACCACCATCCGGCAGCACATCACAAGAAAAAGGATGCCAACGGATAAATTGAACTTCTGGGAATTGCTGCTCATAAATCGGCTGATCTTTTTCTTCTATAAATACAAGTGTCTGATAAACCGGCGTATGCAAATAATACTTCGGATCGATTTGCGGATATGGATATTGAAGTGTTGACAAACTGCTTTCCACACTTTCATAGTCGCTTTCGGAAGCAATCATTTCCTTTTCATTCAGGAAAACTAACGGATGATTCCGCTGTGCGCCAAATTCCAGAATTTCGGTTAATGTATCATTGTCGATTTGATCTGTATAAACAACTTCACCTTTATAAACGACGTATTGACCGTTAAATGTCACATATGTATCAATTTGCAATTCCTCCAGCAAATCTTGGATCATAAATGGCGCGCGTCCTGTTGCAATCGCGATTTCATGCCCGTTTTCGCGCGCTTTAAAAATCGCTTCCTTAGCCGACTTGGGCAACTCCTTATTAGAGTTATACAACGTGCCGTCCACATCGAAAAATAATATTTTTTTCAATTTGATCTCTCCTTTGTTTTTATGAACCCTTTACAAAAAACTGAATATTTCGTATAATGAACATGAGGAGTGATGACCTATGTTAAAACGTCTCAAAAAGAAATGGCGGAAACGATTAAATGGCATCCTCGGAAAAAAATTAATTGCCTAACACTTTTCATTTAGAGTGGCACGCCCTGTTTAAAGGACGTGCCATTTTTTTGGGTTGATGATCATCGCTATGTTCATGAATTTGAAGGGCTTTTCTTTATTTTAAAGGACTCCCGTGATAAGATAAAGGAAATGCATTTTTACACTTATGAGAGAATGCAGTAATAACGTTCGTAATTAAAGGAGAGTAACTATGATTTACAAAATTTATTATCAAGAAAGCATCACTGAGATTCCAGTTCGCGAAAACACAAAAACACTTTATTTAGAGGCGTCGTCAGAGCGTGAAGTACGTCACTATTTAAAAGACCGTAACTACAATATCGAACTTGTTCAGCTTCTAGAAGGCAACTACTTAGAGTATGAACAAAATAGCCCGAATTTCAGTCTGGAGAACGCTTAATTGTTATGAAATTCGTTAAGAATGATCAAGCAGCTGTATTCGCACTCGGCGGACTGGGCGAAATCGGCAAAAACACATATGCAGTACAATTCCAAGATGAAATCATTTTAATTGACGCAGGTATTAAATTCCCTGAGGACGACTTGCTTGGTATTGACTATGTAATTCCAGACTATACGTATTTAGTACGTAACGTAGATAAAATTAAAGGCTTATTTATAACACATGGCCACGAAGATCATATCGGTGGCATACCCTATTTATTACGTCAAGTAAATATTCCGGTATATGGCGGGAAGCTTGCATTAGGACTGCTTCGCAATAAATTGGAAGAGCACGGCTTATTACGTTCAACGAAATTAATCGAATTTAAAGAGGACGATGTGATTAAATTCCGTAAAACAGCCGTAAGCTTTTTCCGTACAACACATAGTATCCCGGATGCGTATGGGGTTGTTATAAAAACGCCTCCTGGCAATATCGTGCATACTGGCGACTTCAAGTTTGATTTCACTCCAGTTGGCGAGCCTGCCAACTTGACGAAAATGGCTGAAATCGGACGCGATGGCGTATTATGTTTACTTTCTGATAGTACAAATGCCGAAAAGACCGATTTTACTATGTCTGAGCGCACAGTAGGAAAAAGTATTGACGAAATTTTCCGCAAAGTTGACGGGCGTATTATTTTCGCGACATTTGCATCGAATATCCATCGTCTCCAGCAAGCGACGGATGCGGCTGTAAAATACGGACGCAAAATTGCCGTGTTCGGTCGCTCAATGGACAATGCGATTACAATCGGGCGCGAATTAGGCTATATTACAGCACCGAAAGAAACATTTGTTGATGTACAGAGTTTGAACCGTTTGCCTGCAAATGAAGTAATGATTTTATGTACCGGTTCCCAAGGTGAACCAATGGCTGCTTTATCGCGCATTGCAAACGGCACACATCGTCAAATTCAAATTCAGCCAGGTGATACAGTAGTATTCTCATCTTCTCCAGTACCGGGCAATACGATGAGTGTAAACAAAATCATTAACTTATTATTCCGCGCGGGTGCAGAAGTTATCCATGGCGCATTAAATAATATCCATACTTCAGGTCACGGTTCTCAGCAAGAACAAAAGCTTATGCTTCGTTTAATGAAGCCGAAATTCTTCATGCCGATTCACGGTGAATACCGGATGCTGAAGATTCATACAGAATTAGCCGAAGCTTGTGAAGTGCCAATAGAAAACTCATTCGTTATGGAAAATGGGGATGTTCTTGCATTAAGTGCGAATGAAGCACATGTTGCAGGCCGCATTCCTTCCGGCGATGTGTATATTGATGGTAATGGAATCGGGGATATCGGCAATATTGTATTGCGCGATCGCCGCATTCTTTCAGAGGAAGGTTTAGTCATCGTTGTCGTAAGTGTCGATATGGCTAAAAACAAAATCGTTTCAGGTCCCGATATCATTTCCCGCGGATTTGTGTACATGCGTGAATCAGGCATGATGATTAACGAAGCCCAAAAAATGCTGAACCATCATTTAAACAGCACAATTCAGGAAAAAGATACACAATGGAATGACTTGAAAAATGAAATTACCGATGTATTAGGCCCATACTTATACGAAAAAACGAAACGTCGTCCTATGATTTTACCAATCATTATGGAAGTATAAGCAAAACCCGCTTACTTTATGTAGGCGGGTTTTTGGTTTTTATATTCAGCTTATGCTTATCTGTTTCCTACCCTTGAATAACCTTCTTTACAAAACGGTTAATGTCGACATCTGCTCCTATCATCAATAGCACATCCCCTAGTTGAATACGCTCTGTTGCCGCTGGGGATATCATAATTTCTTCCCCACGTGTAATCCCGACAATGTTCACACCGTATTTTGCGCGTACATCGAGTTCAATTAATGAATGTCCTGCAATATTTTCATTCGCTTTAATTTCCATGATTGAATGCTCACCAGAAAGTTCCAAATAATCTAGCACACTATTCGACATCATATTATTTGCGATTCGAATACCCATATCGCGTTCAGGATGCACGACAAAGTCCGCACCAATTTTACGCAGCACTTTTTCGTGGTAATCGTTTTGGGCTTTCACTGTAATTTGTGCTACACCAAGTTCCTTTAAAATTAAAGTCGTTAAAATACTCGCCTGAATATCTTCGCCAATCGCAACAATGACATGCTCGAAATTCCATAGACCGAGTGATTTAATTGTTTCTTCCTCTGTCGTATCCGCTACTACTGATTGTGTCGCGATACGGGCGAATTCATCGACACGTTCACTATCTGTGTCAATCGCCATGACATTCGCCCCTTGTTTAACAAGTTCACGTACAATGCTTCCTCCAAAGCGCCCTAATCCTATTACTACAAATTCTTTTTTCATCGTCTCTCCTCCGAACATTCAGTTGCCAACATTTTAACGCAATAATTTATGTGTTGTCACTATATTATACGCTCGATTTTCTGTTGCAGTAATTTTGTTGATAAATACCCTGCCTTATAAAAGCGTAATTGCTGTTGTTGATCGAACAAATAATAGGCTGGAACGAATTTGTTTCCGAATTTATCGCTAATTTGAAGTTCATTATCCAGATGAATAGGGTATGTTATTTCCAACTGCTTTATTTTTTCTCTTACTAAATCTGAAGAATAATCAAGTTCTTCTCTTGGCATATGAATCGCTTCGATAGTTAATCGATCATTGAATACATCTCCTAGTTGCTTCAAATTTCTTATTGATTGCTCGCATTGCGGACAGCTCATCGACCAAAAATAAATTAATGTCGCTGTAGCGTTGCCTTCGTTCATATTGCTCCGATTTAGTATTTTCGTCGCACCGCTCAACGACGGCATTGTTGTTCGAATCCTCATTCACACCCTCCTCGTTGTAACATATGTATGCAATGTTTTTTCTGTACCTGCCGCTTCGCTTATGGTGCAAAATGCATTTGCTGAATGAAGATAAATCACCCATTGCATATTTCCATATATATTTTGCGAAGACACTTGAAAATATGGCGATATTATGTATAATTATTAATGCTTTCGTAAACTTGAAGTTCTGTAAAAGTAAACTTCCTTACTGGATGTTTATCATTAGTAAACTATACTAGTTATTAATATAAGGGGCGTGACTACATGCAAATTGGTACGAAGATCAAAGCTTTGCGCATAAAAAAAGGTCTTACCCAAGAAGAGCTTGGGGAGCGCACTGATTTAACAAAAGGCTATATTTCACAATTAGAACGCGATTTAAATTCACCTTCAATCGAAACATTATTCAACTTATTGGAAGTTCTCGGGTGCAGGCCACGAGACTTTTTTGATGACGAGCAGGAAAATGAAAAAATTGTATTCACGAAAGATGATCGAACGAGTTTTATTGATCATGACAAAAAATATGAAATCGAATGGCTCATCCCTACATCCAATGAAAAAGAAATGGAGCCGGTTTTCATTACATTGCAAAAAGATGCGGAATTCAAACCATTTGAGCCATCATTGGCGGAAACTTTCATTTATGTGTTAAATGGGCGAATTCGGGTTGTTCTCGGCAATGATGAATTTATTGCTGGTGAAGGAGATGCTGTATATTACGAAGCATCTTCCAATCATCAAATTTTCAATGCGCACAACGGAATAACTAAGCTACTCCTCGTCGCAACGCAATCATACTTATAATTCTGGAGGTTACTTTAATGGATAACACGATTATTCGCTTTGAGAATGTTTCAAAATCATATGAAGATGGAACAGTTATTTTAAAAAATATTAATTTTGAATTGGAGCGCGGCAAGTTTTACACACTGCTTGGACCATCTGGATGCGGCAAAACGACGATTCTGCGTATTATCGCTGGTTTTACGGATGCTTCGACTGGCAATGTTTTTTTCAATGGCAATCGTATAAATGATGTGCCGGCAAACGACCGCCAAGTGAATACTGTATTTCAGGATTATGCCCTCTTTCCTCACTTAAATGTATTTGAAAATGTGGCGTTTGGTTTGCGCATAAAAAAAGTGAAAGAGGCTGAAGTGAAAGAGCGTGTGCAAGAAGCATTAAAATTCGTCAATTTAGCCGGCTATGGCAACCGCGAAATTTCGGAAATGTCAGGCGGTCAACGTCAGCGTGTTGCGATCGCCCGTGCCATCATCAATGATCCTGAAGTCATTTTATTGGATGAGCCATTATCAGCGCTCGATTTGAAACTACGTACGGAAATGCAATATGAACTACGGGAGTTGCAGCAACGCCTCGGCAAAACATTTGTATTCGTTACACATGATCAGGAAGAGGCACTAGCGATGAGCGATGAAATTTTCGTTCTATCCCATGGCGAGATTAAGCAATCCGGCACACCAGTAGATATTTATGACGAGCCAATCAACCGTTTCGTAGCAGACTTTATCGGTGAATCAAATATCGTTGACGGCATTATGATCGAAGACTACAAAGTTAGATTTGCCGGCAAAGTGTTTGAATGTGTGGATGCTGGCATGAAGCCTAATGAAAAAATCGATGTTGTCATTCGCCCGGAAGATTTGGAAATGACAACACCGGAAAACGGCAAATTGGTTGTAACGGTTGATACACAGCTGTTCCGCGGTGTGCACTACGAATTATCGACATATGACAAAGACGGAAATGAATGGTTAGTCCATTCACTGAAAAAAGCGGAAGTTGGCGAAGAAATCGGATTGGATTTTGATCCGGAAGCGATTCATGTAATGCGATTAAATGAAACTGAAGAAGACTTTGACAAACGTTTAGAAGCATACGGGGATGAAGACGATGAATAAAACAGCAAAGGGACCGCTAATTCCTTACGTATTTTGGATAATATTATTTGTCATCGCGCCAATTGCGTTAATCGTTTATTATTCTGTTCTTGATTTGAACGGCAACTTCACTTTAGCCAACTATGCGAAGTTTTTCACGCCTGTTTACTTAAAAATGACGTTAAGCAGTTTTTGGTATGCCTTTTTAATTACATTGTTCACGTTATTATTTGCTTACCCTACTGCTTACTTATTGACAAAAACAAAGCACAAACAGCTTTGGCTCATGCTTATCATTATTCCATCATGGATTAACCTATTATTGAAGACATATGCGTTTATCGGGATTTTCGGGTTATACGGTCCAATTAATGCAATGATTGAAGTATTTGGCTTTAATCCACAGCAAATTTTGTTTACGGACTTCAGTTTCGTATTCGTATCGGTCTATATTTTCATTCCGTTTATGATTATTCCGATTTTCAATTCATTGGACAAGATGAATCCATCATTGATTTACGCTGCCCGCGATTTAGGGGCAAATGCTTGGACAACATTCCGACGCGTCATTTTCCCATTGACGATTGACGGTGTAAAATCAGGAATACAAGTGACATTTATTCCAGCACTTTCTTTATTCATGATTACACGCTTAATCGCCGGCAACCAGGTGATTACATTAGGTACTGCGATTGAACAACAATTCCTCGTTTCACAAAACTGGGGTATGGGTTCGACAATTGCGGTGTTCCTGATTTTATTCATGGTACTGACAATGCTGTTCACGAAACAAAAATCTAAAGGAGGACGTGTCTAATGAAAAAGTTGTCAGCCATGTCGAGAGTATATTTACTTTTCGTATTCGCGATCCTTTATGCACCAATTCTATATTTAGTTTTCTACTCGTTTAATAGCGGCGGGAATATGAACAATTTCGAGTCGTTCACATTGGAGCATTACAAAGCTGTATTCGATGACTCTCGATTAATCGTCATCTTGCTCAATACGGTTCTCGTTGCTTTGCTGTCAGGTCTGATTGCAACAATCATCGGGACATTAGGCGCAATCGGCATCATTTCATTGAAAGACAAAAAAGTGCGCAATACACTGCTTTCATTAAATAATGTTCTGATCGTTTCACCGGACGTTGTAATCGGGGCGAGTTTTTTAATTTTATTTACGATGATTGGCGTTAAACTGGGCTTCGCTTCTGTATTAGTATCGCATGTAGCGTTTAGTGTGCCGATTGTCGTGTTGATGGTTTTACCAAAATTGCTTGAAATGAATACTTCGCTCATTGACGCGGCCCGCGATTTAGGCGCGACAAAACGCGATGTATTGACACGTGTTATATTGCCGTATATTTCGCCAGGTATTTTTGCAGGATTTTTTATGGCATTAACATATTCACTTGATGACTTCGCGGTAACTTTCTTCGTTACAGGCAATGGGTTCAGTACATTATCGGTAGAAATCTATTCGATGGCGCGTGCAGGAATTTCTTTGACAATCAATGCGATTTCCGGCTTAGTATTTGCCATTACTGTATTGATCGTTATCGGCTATTATTTCATTAACAAACGTTCAAAATCAGCAGCAATGGAGGGACAACGATGAGAGATTTAGTTCAAGCGACAGTTGCAATCGTCATTGTATGCGCCCTATTGTTTGTTGGAGTTGACCGCATGCAATCTGTCGGCTCAGCGGGAAGCAAAGACGTATTAACCGTTTATAATTGGGGCGAATATATCGATCCAGATCTAATCAAAAAATTCGAAGCGGAAACAGGCATTAAAGTAATATATGAAACATTTGATTCCAATGAAGCGATGTTGACAAAGGTACAGCAAGGCGGCTCGGCATATGATATTGCGGTCCCTTCTGAATATACGATTGAATCGATGAAGGAAGATAACTTGCTTATCCCAATCGATCACAGCTTAGTACCGAACTTGCAAAATATTAATGAAGATTTTCTGGATTTGCCATTTGATCCTGGCAACGAATATTCAATTCCTTATTTTTGGGGCACAGTAGGGATTGTGTATAATCCTAACTTGATCGAAGACCATCTAACATTTGAATCTTGGGATGATCTATGGGATCCTTCATTAAAACGCAAAGTATTTTTAGTCGATGGCTCTCGGGAAGTAATCGGTATGGGGCTCAACTCTATCGGTCATTCACTTAATGTGAAAGACGAAAAATTATTGCGGGAAGCGACTGATAATTTAATCAAACTTTCACCAAATATTAAAGCGATTATCGGCGATGAAATAACGCCGCTCATGATTAACAACGAAGCATCTGTCGCCTTAACTTTCTCTGGCCAGGCCGCGGATATGATGTGGGAAAATGAAGAATTGGAATTTGCCGTGCCACTTGAAGGTTCAAACTTATGGTTCGATAATATGGTCATTCCAAAAACCTCCAAAAATATTGAAGGTGCACATAAATTCATCAACTTCATGCTGGACCCTGAAAATGCTGCTCAAAATGCAGATTATGTTGGTTATTCAATACCGAATGAAGCCGCATGGGACTTAATGGACGAAGAAGTAATTAATGATGAGCGCTTCTACCCGCCACATGACCAGCGTGAAACATTGGAAGTATACGAAAATCTTGGCCTTGAATGGTTAGGCAAGTATAACGAGTATTTCCTGGAATTCAAGATGAGCTTGAAATAGCAGTGAGCGGTTAGGACATGGGAATGGCGCTACTTATACGATGGATTTATCGTATAGGCGGCGCCATTTTGTTTTGGAGGTTTTTATTGCGGGAGCAAGTTGCCTAGTCGTTATAATATTTGTGGAAAGGGTCTCTTTTTAATCCTATAAACGGAAAAGAGCATCTTGTCGGAATTTTTACTGTGCAGCTGTTCCGTCATACGCTGCCTTGTAAATCGAATAAATATCCTCTGCCAATAATGGCATCGGTGACCTTCCAAGAAGCCGCTTTTGGTTAATTGCATCTTTCGTTAAATCTTGTAAATCGGTTTCTTCTATATTGAATTCCTTTAACGTAAGAGGAATTCCTACATCTTTCACTAAGTTTCTTAATTGTTCCACACATTTAATCGAAGCTTCCTCTTCAGATAATTGCAATGGATTATATCCTAATGCACCGTAAATATCCGTCATCCGTTTTTTGCAGCTACTCCGAATATATTCCATTACATATGGCAACAGGACGGCATTTGATTCACCATGTGCGATATGGAATTTTCCACCTAATGGGTATGCGAGAGCATGGACACCAGCCACGCCCGCATTATAAAATGCTAAACCCGCTAAGTAACTTCCATAACTTAAGTCCGTTCGAGCCTGGACATCATTCCCCTCTTTTACTGCTTTGCGAATCGATTTTCCGATAAGCTGAATCGCTTTTATGGCAAGGGCATCCGTGGTAGGGCTCGCATTAATTGACACATAAGCTTCTATCGCGTGTGTTAAAGCATCGATCCCTGTAGAAGCGGTAATTTTCGGCGGCAATGAAAGAGTTAGCTCAGGGTCAACAATTGCAACATCCGCCAATAAAAAATCATGTGTTACAACATCCTTTGTACTTTCTAATGCCAATACGCTAATATTCGTTATTTCGGAGCCCGTGCCAGAAGTAGTTGGAATTAATATTTTCGGTAAACCTTTGTTTTCTAATTGCCTAGTGCCCGATATATTTAAATAATCTTTAACCTTTCCATCATGTGTAGCGAGAACGGCGGCTATTTTAGCTAAGTCTAATGCACTCCCGCCTCCAATTCCGATGACAAGCTCCGATTTATTTTCTCGTGTGTATGCGACCAATTCTTCTCCCATTTCCAAAGATGGCTCAGGAGAGACTTTCGTATATAGATTAATTTCAAATTTTGAATCAAGCTTATTTAGTATTTTATCCACCATTCCGAGATCAACTAAAAAAGGGTCTGTTACTACTAGTATCTTTTTTGCCCCAAGAGCTGCAGCTTCTTCATTTAAATGTTGAATGGCACCCCACCCAACATGATTTTTGCTCACAAAGCTAATTTTCTCTGCCATCATTTATCCCTCATTCCAAACAACAAGTTTCATTTCCGTCATTTCTTCAAGTGCATATTTGATTCCCTCTCGTCCTGTTCCGCTGTCTTTCACACCGCCATATGGCATTTGATCCACCCGGAATGTAGGAATATCATTAATAATTACGCCGCCTACATGCAAGCATTTTGAAGCATGGAAGGCTGTTGTAATATTATTTGTAAAAATTCCTGCTTGAAGTCCATATATAGAATGATTTATTTCTGAGATGCCCTCTTCAACAGAGGAAATTTTATTGATTAACACGACTGGGGCAAATGCCTCCTGACATGAAATTTTTGCATGGCTAGGCACATTTGCCAAAACTGTAGGCTGAAGCATATCATTTATAATTTCTCCGCCATATTCAATCGTAGCACCGAGATTAACCGCCTCATCAATCCAAGCTTTTGCCCTTACAGTTTCTTTCTTATTTATCATCGCTGATATATCTGTATCCAATAATAGGGGATTACCAATTTTCAATGACTTCACTTCTTTAATAAGCTCGTCAATAAACGCTTTATAACTGTCTTCCATAATATATATTCTTTGCAGCGAAATACATACTTGCCCTTGATTAGAAAATGCACCAACAACGCATTTTTTAGCAATTGCTGAAATATCGACGCCATTATCGATAATACATCCGGCATTTGACCCAAGCTCAAGCGATACACGTTTTAACCCAGCTTTATTTTTTATGGACTTCCCAACGCCTGGGCTGCCTGTAAAAGTAATCATTTTCACTGCATTATGGAGGACGAGGTGGTCGCCAATTTGTGAACCGCCCCCTGTAATGACTTGAAATGCTCCTTTTGGCAAATCTGTATTATGAATTAATTCAGCTAAAAATAATGCTGATAATGGTGTTTGCGATGCAGGCTTTAAAATAACCGGATTTCCGGCAGCAATTGCGGGTCCAACTTTGTGCGCTACTAAGTTTTGAGGAAAATTAAAAGGTGTAATAGCTGCAACTGTCCCAATCGGCTCGTATAAAGTATAGGCTAATTTATTGAACCCGTTCTTTGCCGCATCCATAGGTATGAGCTCACCAGTTAATCTCTTAGCTTCCTCTGCCGCGAAACGGTATGTTTCAATTGTCCGCTCAATCTCACCTAAAGCAAATTTCATCGGCTTTGCTGTTTCCGTTGCAATAATCTTTGCAGCCTCTTCTTTTCTATCCTCAAATTGTGCGCAAATTTGTAATAGTATTTTTGATTTTTCTAAAGAAGTAAGATCTCTCATACTCTGCTCTGCATTAATGGCAAACTGAATCGCTTCTTCAACTTGTTCACTTGTAGCGACAGGAATATTCGCCAAAAACTCCTCTTGGTAAGGCGAATGTAAAGCAGCATATTCTGATGCATCCGTCCACTTTCCGTTCATGTACAATGCTTTTTTCATACATCCATCATCCTTGTTAAATAGTTTGTAAACGCCAAGAATGTATACGTATTCATAAAGTGATATAGAAAAACACAGGGATTATTTCAATCTCTGTGTTGTTTTCCTTACGAAGAGTTTAACAGGCTCCGTAATACAAATGCAACTATTATTTTTTCCGTCAATCATCGAAATTAGCTCTTGTATAGCAATATAACCTAGGTTTTTCTTATATTTGCTGCCTACTGTTGTGAGTTCAATCATCCCGTGCTGACTAATTTCAACATTATCAATTCCCATAATACTTAGTTCTTCCGGAATGGAAATATTCGCTTTTTTCGCAATATCAATTAAATCCAATGCAATGGAATCTGTTGCAGCACAAATTGCAGTTGGTGGTACACGAAGATGAAGTAAGTTATATATAGCATCTTCCAAATCACTTTTAGAAACAGCATTATGAACAATATAGCTCGGATCTATCGGCATATTTCCTTCTTTCATGGCATGAATAAAGCCTTCATACCGATTTTTGAATGTCGTTACATTTAATTGCCCGCCAATCCATGCAATATTTTCATGACCTAATTCTCTCATATACTTAAAACTAAGTTCCCCAGCATGAAAATTATCAATCTCGACAAAATTTTCGTTTAATTTATGTTTCCGGTTATATGTAATAAAAGGAATTCCCAATCCTTTTAATTTCTCAAAAATAGGATCGTCTTCAAGAATGCAAGATAAGATGATTCCGTCATTCTTTTGCTCTAAAGCATTTGAATAGGCTTTTTCCAAATTATTGTCATTAACGAACTGGACTTGTACACGGTAGTCCATTTTACTAGCATAATTTACTATAACACTCGTAGTATCAACGAAAAAAGGATTACTTAATGGTCCTGACAGTAAAATAATTGTTCCTATTTTATTTTGAACAAGCGATCTCGCATTGGCATTAGGAATGTAATTTAAATCATTAATTGCATTCATGACTTTATTTACTGTTTCCTTTTTTACAACTTCAGGTGTATTCAATACTCTAGATACTGTAGCTTGTGAAACACCTGCATATTTTGCGACATCTTTTGAAGTTACCATCACGCCACCTCTATTTCTTTCTAATAACTACTTTATACCGTAGATTAGGCATAAAGTAAAGATTTGTAAACTAACACCCAAAGCAGCTAAAAAAAGTTTTTTTAAGCTTTTTTCAATTTTACTATTGACAGAAAGTTCAGGCAAATTTATATTGAGGTTGTAAACGCTAACTGAAAATGTATACGTATTCAAAAAAATAAGGGAGGTATTTATTTTGTATGAGCTTTTAAATGTTCAGTCATTTGACCATATAACAGTAATCGAAATTGACAATCCCCCAGCAAACGCATTAAGCAATAAACTAGCCGATGAGCTGTATCAATGCTTTCAATCGCTCTCTGAAAATTCTTCTGTTCACGTTGTCGTACTTCGTGGACGAGGAGAGAAATTTTTCATTGCAGGTGCGGATATTAAAGAATTCCCAAATTGGATCGAATCACCGGCACTACAGGAAAGTGTAGAAAAAAATCATAAATTAATCAACTTCATTGAGAATTTCCCAAAGCCTACAATTGCCTTTATAAATGGACTTGCATTAGGTGGAGGTCTTGAAGTCGCACTTGCATTCGATATACGTTATGCAGAGAGTCATTCAAGATTGGGTGTACCGGAAATTAATCTAGGTATTTTTCCGGGCGCAGGCGGTACTCAACGCTTAACAAAACTTCTTGGTAAAGCAAAAGCGCTCGAATTGATGTATTTGGGAACACCTATTACAGCTGAAAAAGCGCTGAATATAGGACTTGTCAATGATATTTTCAATACTGGGGAAGGTTTTGATCAAGTTTTAAAAATTGCTAAGGAAATTTCGGGAAAATCGTCGAATGCTTTAAAAAATATTAAGCAATCCGTTATACAAGGGGCTGATACGAACTTTGAATCTGCATTATTAATCGAGAAAAAACTATTTATGAATAGCTTTAACCACCAAGATGCTGCAGAAGGCATTAAAGCTTTCATCGAAAAAAGAAAACCAAAATTCAACTGATTAAAGGTGGGAAATGAATGAGTGTCGTATTATTATTAATTGGTTTAGCACTTTTAATATTTATGACTGTCCAGGGCATAAATATTATCGTTAGCGCCATTTTAGCTAGTGTATTTGTTGCATTGGTTTCAGGCTTGAATATTGTGGATGCAATGACTGATACTTATATGCAAGGTTTTACAGGCTATTTTGCTTCATACTTTTTAATATTCCTGCTCGGGGCGATTTTCGGTAAAATTATGGCCGACACTGGGGCAGCCGAATCGATTGCGCGTTGGATTATGAAAATTATCGGTCCTAAAGGTGCCGTAATGGCTGTAGTTTTAGCTTGTGCCATTATGACATATGGTGGAGTTTCATTATTCGTAGTAGGTTTTGCGGTTTATCCGATTGCTGTATCATTATTCAGAACAGCCAACTTGCCTCGACGTTTCATTCCAGCGGCATTAGTATTTGGTTCTGTTACTTTTACAATGTATTTACCGGGCTCACCAGAAATCCAAAATATTATGCCTACTGAATTTTTCGGTACAACCCCATATTCTGGGTTAGGTGTTGGATTAGTTGTTGGACTATTTACATTCGGAATCGGTTCATTTTGGCTTTATTGGATGGTCAATCGCGCTAAAAAACGCGGGGAAGAATTCATCCCTTATGAATCGGACAAAGATATCGAACAAAATGACAAAAAGTTGCCTAGCATTATTCAGGCCTTTCTCCCTGTATTAGTTGTCATCATCGGGATGATTACGTATTCACAATTTTTCATCGCGAATACTGCAACAATTTTTGCCCTACTAACAGCCATTCTCGTTGCGTTAATAATTATGTTTAATTATCTTTCTAAATTTTGGGATGTTATGAGCAAAGGCACAAATGAAGCAATTATTGCAGCTTGTAATACGTCTGCTGTAATAGCGTTTGGTAAAGTTGCAGCATTGACGACAGGCTTCACTCAAATTGTCGAAACAGTGTTGCAAATTCCAGGTCCTCCATTAATCAGTATGGCTATTTGTATTAATCTGATCGCTGGTTTAACAGGTTCTGCTTCTGGCGGTCTAGGGATTGCATTACCAATTTTATCCCCTACGTATTTAAATATGGGTATCGATCCTGGTGCATTACACCGTGTATCGGTAATGTCTTCAGATGGTCTCGCATCATTGCCGCATAACGGATATGTTGTAACGACAATTCGGAATATTTCAAAGGAATCATTCAAAACCGCCTACTTGCCAGTTGCTTGCATGGCCGTTATTTTAACCCAAATAGCAACTACTTTTGCGATTATTTTGTTTACTATTTTCGGATAAAAATTTCATAGGCAGAGTAATTTTATTCTGCCTATACAATTTGAGGTGATTATATGTCAAAAGTTTTTATTGTATCAGCAAATCGGACTGCCATCGGAAAATTTGGAGGAACATTAAAAAATATTCCTGCCATTGAATTAGCCATCCCCCTAGTAAAAGATATTCTAGATAAAACTGCTATTGATCCCGAAAAAATCGATGAAGTAATTATTGGGAATGTGTATCAAGCAGGAAATAAAGCAAACCCTGCAAGACAAGTTGCATTAAATTCGGGGCTCCCTTTCACAATTCCGGCAATGACGATAAATAAGCAATGTGCTTCTGGACTCCGCTCCATTACATTGGCCTATCAGCAAATTAAATTAGGTGAAGCTGACTGCATTTTAGCGGGTGGTACAGAAAACATGTCAAGAGTCCCCCATTTATTATTGGAAGGGCGATCAGGAAAAAAGCTTGGCAGTTTTACGATAGAGGATAGTATTTTATATGATGGATTAATTTGCTCCTACGAAAACTACCATATGGGAATGACGGCAGAAAATTTAGCAAAAAAGTATTCTATTTCGCGTGCTGAGCAAGATGAATATGCCTTAATGAGCCAGCAGCGCGCCCTATCTGCACAACGGTCTGGCAAATTTAATGAAGAAATCGTTCCATTGCCAATCCAAAACAATTATTTCGAAAAAGACGAATTTATACGGGAGACGACGTTTGATGCGCTTTCAAGTTTAAAGCCTGCATTTATAAATAATGGCTCTGTTACTGCCGGTAATGCATCAGGTTTAAATGATGGAGCATCGCTCGTCATGATTTGCTCCGAGAAATTTTGTGCGGAAAATCATTTACAGCCACTAGCAGAGATTATCGCCCATGCATCTGTAGGGGTAGAACCAAAGTTTATGGGAATCGGGCCAGTCGCTGCAACAAATCTAGCTTTGAGCAGGGCAAATCTAACGCTGAATGATATCGATTTATTCGAATTAAACGAAGCATTTGCTGCTCAAACATTGGCAGTATTGGAAGATTTGAAAATTGATATAAATAAAGTAAATGTCAATGGGGGTGCTATTGCGTTAGGTCACCCTGTCGGTAATTCAGGAGCAAGGATCATCGTAACCTTGCTTCATGAATTAATTCGAACAAACAAAAACTATGGTCTCGCCTCTTTATGTGTAGGTGGAGGTCAAGGTGTTTCAGTCATTATTAAAAATGCCGCATTAGGAGGAAACAAGCTTGATAAATAAAGTATTGGTTGTAGGCGCTGGATTAATGGGAAGTGGAATTTCGCAAGTTATTGCACTTGCAGGAATCCCTGTTGTTTTAGTCGATCGTGCAGAAAGCGATATTGAACGTGGGAAAAAAATCATTGAAAAAAGTATCTCTTCTATGCGGAAACGTGATAAATATTCGGAAGATGATGAACGTCGTATCCATCAAAACATCCAATTCTCTACAAATCTCCAAGACGGGGCTGAAGCAGATTTAGTAATTGAAGCCATTCCTGAAAACATGGAATTGAAAAAAGAAATGTTCAGAAAGCTTGATGCAATCATTCAACCAAAAGCAATATTGGCGAGTAATACCTCTTCCCTATCGATTGCTGAAATTAGCTCAGCTACAAATCGACCAGAAAACGTGATTGGTATGCATTTCTTTAGCCCAGTACCGCTGATGGCCCTTCTGGAAATTGTAACATCTCTTTCGACGGCATCTGAAACATTGGAAGCTGTTAAACAATTTGGCGTAAAAATTAATAAACAAACTGTTGTCGCACAAGACTACCCTGGATTTATTGTTAATAGAATTTTGTTGCCTATGATGAATGAAGCCGCTTTTTTAGTTATGGAAGGTACACCGGTTGAAGATGTGGATAATGCTATGAGGCTCGGAGCAAATCATCCAATCGGACCGTTAAAGCTTGCGGACGAGTGTGGTTTGGATACAACTTTATCCGCATTGGAAACATTGTATAAGGATTTTGCCGACTCAAAATATCGCCCTTGTCCTCTTTTGAAAAAGCTTGTTGAAAGCGGCAAACTCGGCAGAAAAAGCGGCGAAGGTTTTTATAATTATTCATAGGCAGGCAACGATTCAAACAAACATTTAATGTAAGGACGTGAAAACAATGTTTGAAACAACTATAGTTCCGCGCGTTTCAGAAACAGATGGCGTCGGTCATATTAATAATACAACGATACCTGTTTGGTTAGAGGCAGGGCGAAACGACTTATTTAAAATTTTTAATCCGGAAGATGATTTCGAGAATTGGCGAATGGTCATTGTTAAAAGTTGTGTTGAATATGAATCTCAAATTTATTTTGGAAAAAATGTATTGATTAAATGCTGGATTAAACGAATTGGAAATGCGAGTTTGGAACTATATGAGGAAATTTGGCAAGGCGATACTAGATGTATTACCGCTTCTACAATCTATGTCAATTTCAATACAGCCGAACAAAAAAGTGAACCTATTCCCTTTTCCATTAAAGCCATACTGGAAAATCATATTTTTGAGGGGGTAGAACAATGAATGGACAAGTTATTTATTCAAAAAATAATGGTATTGCAGAAATAATATTAAATCGACCTGAAGCACTCAATGCTTTGAATAATGATATGATCGCAATAATTATCGCATCATTAAAAGATGCTGGAAATGATGATGCTATTCGTGTAGTTATCATGAAAGGCAATGGGCGTGCCTACTGTGCCGGAGATGATCTCGTCGATATGGGGACAGCAATACATCCTAATCCAAGCGATAAAGTGAAAGAATATTACGAAGGTTATCCTCAAATTGTTCTAGCTATGAAAGAACTTGAAAAACCTATTATAGTAGCTGTTCATAAATATGCATTAGGTGCTGGATTTGAAATAGCGCTAGCGGCAGACTTTATCATTTCAAGTGAAGAGGCAAAATTCGGGCTTCCTTTTGTATTACGCGGGTTAGCTTCGGGTACTTACCTTTTACAACAACGTATCGGCTATCATCAAGCAGCAAAATACTTATACTTAGGTGAAATGTTCGATGCTTCTACAGCACAGCATTTAGGGCTGCTGTATGATATTGCAACAATCGAATCACTTGAAGAGAATGTACAAAAACTGGCAACCAAATTAGCGTCAAGTGCAACCAAATCCATTGGTCTAATGAAAAAAGCAATGCACGCTTCAGCCGGACTGGACTATGAACAAGCCTTTAAATTACAAACTTTATCGACATTCGTCTCCTATCATTCGGAAGATCATAAAGAGGGTATCCAAGCATTCATAGAAAAAAGAGAGCCTAAATTTACCGGAAAGTGAGGAATTACTATGCTCGACCAATTAAAAAATATACCGATTGATCAATATATCGCGGAATACGCAACTTCCACCCCAACTAAAACAGCCATCAACTTTTATGGTCAAGAAATTTCTTATAGCAAACTAAATGACGAGATTAATAAATTTGCAAATTATCTGCAAAGTATTCATATTCAAAAGGGCGATACAATAGCCCTCTATTTACAAAATTCGCCTCAGTATATTATTGCTTTTTATGGGGCACAAAGAATCGGTGCAACTGTAGGACCTTGTAACCCAATGTTTAAAGAATGGGAGTTACACTATCAATTAAATGATTTACAGGCAAAAGTAATTGTTACTTCTCCAGATTTATATCCTATATTTCTTAAAATAGATAGTGAAACTACAATTGAACATAAAATTTTAATTAACTATGCAGATTACTTACCATCCGTACCTTATCCGAACTTTCCGGAAAAAATTGATGCAAGTTCATTTGAAAATGCAATTTTATGGTACGACATTATGAATAATAATGCTTTTCATCAAGCGGTTCAACGAGCTGAAGTTGATTTATTTGAAGATGTTGGTCTCATTGTTTATACTTCCGGAACAACAGGTGCCCCAAAAGGAGCGATGTTAACTTTTAAAAACTCTGAATACCAGGCAACTGCGGTAGCAAAAAATTTCAACTACCGAAAAGAAGATAATATTATTAGTATTATGCCAATTTTCCATATCGCCGGTAAGCTAGTAGGCATGATGAGTCCGTTCATTACTGGCTCCACTGTTATTTTGCTTACTCGCTTCGAACCAGTAGGATATTTACAAGCACTCGAAAAATATAAGGCATCGATTTTATATACAACAACCCCAATGAATATTCAGATGATGAACGAAGAAAAAATAAAGGATACAGATTTCTCTTCTTTAGTGATCAATATTGTTACAAGCTTCGGCATTCAGTTAACGAAGGAAATTTCCGATAAGTGGGAAAGCTTCACGGGAATCCCGTTAATGGAATTTGCCTATGGAATGAGCGAAACCCATACAGGAAATACAATGACACCGCCCGATAACATTAAATATGGCGCAAATGGAAAACCGCCTGAAGGCACGGAAATTAAAATCGTAAATACGGACAACTATGCCGAAGAACTATCCGCAAATGTACAGGGAATGATTTTAGTAAAGGGTCCAAGTGTATTTAAAGGGTATAAAGGAAAAGACGAAGAAACAAAAAAGTCGTTTTATGATGGTTTTTTCCTAACAGGAGATATGGGCATGATTGATGATGATGGATTTTTATATTTTTTAGGACGCGCTAAAGAAATGATTAAATGCTCTGGTTATAGCGTCTATCCAGAGGAAGTTGAAAAAATGTTGGCGAAACATGAAAAAATTGACGAAGTCGCTGTCATTGGTATCCCGGATGCAGTACGCGGTGAATCCGTAAAAGCGTTTATTGTGTTAAAGGATGGTGTGGAAGCTACAGAACAAGAAATGATTGCATGGGCAAAAGAGAGAATGTCAGCATATAAGTATCCTCGTGAAGTAGAGTTTATTGACGCTGTTCCAAAAACAAACTCCGGTAAGTTATTGCGCCGTTTGCTGCGCAAGGATACCGAAAAAGCCAAATAGATCGTAATGAATCAAAGGTAGTTCTTGGCGAGTCATCTATTATTGCTAAATAATTCAAGACGAGAAATATAGAAATCACTTAAAACCCTCCACTTAACGACTAGCGCAAGTTTTTTGCAATTAAAGCGCTAGATTAGGATGGAGGGCGTTTTAATGAATTTGAAGTCTATTTAACTTATAGACTTATCAGCTTACGGCAAGCGGCAACTGAAGTTTAAAAAGCAGAGCTGCAATTATAGCTTATGTACAATCCGCCGATCGAGGCAATCATTTTCCTCATCCCAAATCATATGTATTTCAAATGTTCCCGGCTCAAAAAAGTAATCGAAGCGCACTTCAATATCTTCCTGCATCGGGTAGTTTTTTGCTTCACTGATTTTCACCCATTCTAATGTACCTTCATCACAATGTACGAGCAGTTCCCCGGAAAAATCATCTGTCCAATAATTATAAATAATGAAATGGTCTTTTTTTACTTCATTCGTATAATGTGAAATTCCTTTGAATATTAAAGATTGCACATCTAACCCAGTCTCCTCTTTCACTTCTCGTATCGCGCCTTCAGCAAACCCTTCTGGAAAATCGACCTTTCCCCCAGGAGGAATATAGCCCTTAAAATGATCGTGCTGACGATTGAGCAATAAAACTTTATCCTCTTTTTGTATCATTACTACAGTCCAAAACTTATAGTTCATGTCGCTACCCTTCTTTTCACTTGTCATAAACTCATTTTGGCAATTTTTATTCGACTTTTCAATGTTTTATTTCCTTCAAAGGACGGATGTAAATTATCGTGAAAGTCGCTACAATATGGTATGCTATTGGAAATATATATTTCTACAACCGAAATATTTAAATGGGAAGGCTGGCTTTTTATATGAAGCAACAATCGAATAAATTAGCACTATATTTATTAATGTTCAATATGTTTATTACTATGGGAGGAATCGGAATCATCGTTCCGGTGATGCCTGCTTATTTGCAAGTATTCGGTGTCGGTGGACAAGTACTTGGCTTTTTAATTGCGGGCTTTGCGCTCGCCCAGTTTTTGCTTTCTCCGATTGCAGGCGATTTATCGGACCGGCATGGGCGAAAGTTATTTATTATTTGCGGGCTCATCGTTTACGGCTTGGCTCAAATTTTATTCGGGCTCGCTTCGGAAGTATGGGTATTGTTTTTAGCCCGTTTCTTAAGCGGGGCGGGGGCGGCATTTATTATGCCTCCTATTATGGCTTTTGTGGCCGATATTACTACGTATGAAGAACGTGGTAAGGGAATGGGCATGATTGGTGCTGCCATGTCATTAGGCTTTATGATCGGTCCGGGAATCGGCGGTTTTCTGTCGAATGTTAATTTAACGTTTCCTTTTTATTTGGCAGGGGTTGTTGCATTGATTGCAGCAATGCTATCGGCAATCTATTTACCAAATATTAAAAACAGTCAGGCGATAACGGCACCACGCGAAAAATTAATAAAACAATTAGCGAGATCTGTGAAGACATCGTATTTTATTTTCTTGATTGTCGTCTTTACATTTAGCTTCGGAATCGCCAATTTCCAAGCAACCTTAACATTGTATTTAGACTATAAATTCGGTTACACACCAACAGAAATTGCGATTATATTAACAGTTGGCGGCTTTGCTGGTGTTGTACTGCAAATGTATGTCGTCAATAAATTATTCAAGCGTTTCGGGGAAATGAAAGTGATTTTAGTCAATTTACTATTGGCGGCGGCGACAATGCTGCTCTTCATTTATATTAGCGGCTACTTCATAATTCTAGTTGTTGCTACATTATTCTCAATCGCAACAACCTTTATTCGGCCAGCAGTTAATACGCTCATCTCAAAGCTTGCAGGCGAAGAACAAGGTTTTGCTGCCGGCATGAACAATGCCTATATGAGCTTAGGAAATATGTTCGGACCGGCACTTGCGGGTGTATTGTTCGACTGGAACTCGGATTCCCCCTATATTTTAGGTACTGTCGTCTTAGTCGGCTGCTTCTTGCTCGCTTATTTATGGACAACAAAAAAAGCGCCGCATTTAATGAAAGCATCGTCGTGACAACCCGCTTTCCCAATGAAAAAGCATGTGAAAACGCCCCAAATTTGCCTCTGCAATGCTGTAAATTTAGGGGCGTTTATTATATTGTGCACATATCCTGAAATTTTTAATAAGCGATCAATGCAGAGAAATTTATGTTAGCCGCTTCTGCTTGCTAAGTAGAACAGTGCCGGCACGACAGAAGTTTTTATTAGCAACCTCTATTTGTTATACTGTACGGGATTCTTCTGCTAAAGTTCCCAGCAAACCGATTATTCTATATTATGAAAAAGGCTTCCTGGAAAATAAATAATTTTACTAGAAAGCTTTAGACTGTTAAATTTAGCATTGCCTTATAAACTGCTCTACAAAGCGCATATTAAACGGAATTAACGACTCGTCCGGCGCCAGTTTTGCATGATGAAGTCCGAATAAAGAATTTGCCCCTGTCCAAAACATCGCACCAGGAATATCTTTTATAAAATAGCCAAAATCTTCGCCGGTCATGGCAGCAGGGCATTCATATGCTATCGCATCTTCAAATTGTTCAGCAAATTGTAAAAGTGCATCCGCACAGTCTTTATCATTGTCCACCTCATAATACATCGAGCCGTAATCAATCGTCACACTACATTCGAATGCTGCTTCGATTCCTGAACAAATCGCCTCAATGCGCCGTTTCACCTCTGCCATTGCATATGCATTTAACGTCCGGATCGTTCCTTCCAGGCGCGCATTTTCTGCAATTACATTTTGCACCGTGCCTGCTGCCATTTTTCCGATCGTAATAACTGCACTATCCATCGGGTCAATATTCCGACTAATGATCGTTTGGAGCTGCAGCAATAAATTCGCTGCTGCAATCGTCATATCACGCGTTTTATGCGGAAAGGCTGCATGTCCGCCAACCCCTTTTAAATTTATAAATAGCTCCGACGTATTCGCGAATAATAGCCCTGGCTTTGTCGCAATCGTTCCTACAGCATATTCCGGTGCAATATGTAGTGCGTAGATCTCATCTGCGACAAGCTTTGGATGTTCGGCTTTTAACCAGTCCAGCATCGGCTTTGCTCCACCAGGCCCTTCCTCTGCAGGCTGAAAATATATTACAACATTTTGTGCAGGCGGCTGTTTCGAAAATGCCTCGACAATACCGAGAGCAACCGCCATATGACAATCATGACCACATGCATGCATATACCCTTCATGCTCTGATGCAAACGACAATCCCGTCTCTTCGTGTACAGGGAGAGCATCAATATCCGTTCGCCAACCGATGAGCTTCGTCGGATCCTTTCCTTTTATGAATACGACAATACCAGTCTTCCAAGTTGTCACTTGTATATATTCTTGCTCCAAGCTTGAAATAAACTGCAGCAAATAACTTTGTGTTTTAAATTCATTAAAGCCTACTTCCGGAATTTTATGTAAATCCCGTCTTACTTCAATAAGATGGTTCATAACACCACACCTTTTTATAAATTGCGCAACGAATCGATTATTTCTGTTTTCGATTTTGTTTTTTCATCTATTTTTTTAATTTGGCGGGCCGGAACTCCTGCTACAACTGTATATGCCTCCACATCTTTAATAACGATGGCACCCGCAGCTACAACCGCCCCTTTTCCGATACGTACACCTTCCAATATGACTGCATTTGCCCCAATGACGACATCATCCTCGACAACAACCGGTAACGCGCTTGGCGGCTCCACGACACCCGCAAGCACTGTCCCTGCACCAATATGGCAGTTTTCACCCACTGTTGCGCGACCACCTACTACAACGCCCATATCAATCATCGTTTTAGCCCCAATTTCAGCGCCAATATTAATAATCGCCCCCATCATAATGACCGCATGATCCCCGATTTTTACTTGATCGCGAATAATGGCGCCTGGTTCAATTCGTGCGTTCACCAGTTTTGTATCCAAAAGCGGCACACCTGAATGGCGTCGATCGTTTTCAACTACATAATCTTCAATATGTTTAGCATGCTCCTTTAATGCATCCTCTATTTCTGACCATTCACCGAATACAATTGCGCTATTTCCTTCACCAAAAACTTTGCTTTGCGAACCATATGATAAATCCGCAACCCCTATACCTTTCACATATACTTTTACTGGTGTTACTTTTTTCGCTTCTGAAATAAAGTTAATAATTTGCTGTGCATTTAATTTTTCCATTTATACACCTCGTCATATGTCAATTTTCTTTACATTCTAAATTGTACTAAATTTCCGTCGAAAATCAATTGCAGTTCGGCATAGTTGTTTTTTAGTTAATCCCTTTCGAATAATCGTAAAGACAGCGCGCATGATCTTGCACGACATTCACAAAAGCCTCGACTTGCCGCAATTCAAATGTAGATTCATAGCCGATAAGCCATGTGTCACGCGTTAATCCATCATCACTTTCACTGTTTGTCAGCGGGATTTTATGGACATTCTCCTCTCCGTTCAATGTGATCGAAGGTAAAATCGCATAGCCTATTCCGTTCACTGCCATTTGCTTGCATGTTTCGATTTGATCCACAATAATTTGATGCTTTGGGTTGTAGTTGAAATGACGCTGCCACCATTGCTGAATTTCCTGATAATAGTTCGAATCGCTTTTAAATTGGATGAAGGGGCGATCTGATGTAATAATATCTTCCATATCCTGAATTTCTTTATCGACTAAATACATTGTATCCCGGAACAAGTGGATTTTCTTCCCTTTCCAATCTGCTTGACCTCGGACAATGCCAATATGCGCTTCTCCATCATAAAGAGCTTTGACAATTTCCGAGCTCCATCCCGTCATTAATGAAATTTTCGTATCCGGGTATTTCGTCACAAAGTCTTTTAGCACTTTCGGCAGCCAATTTTGGCCCACAATTGATGCACAGGCGATTTTTAATGTACCATGGACTTTTGAATTCAAAGCTTGTATCGCTTCAAAGATTTCTTCGCGCTTTATGATCATTTCATTCGAATATTGGATGACGAGCTCCCCGGCAGGTGTGGCCGTCAACCCTTTTTGGGAACGGATAAATAATTGGGCACCCCATTCTTTTTCGATTGATTGCAAACGCTGCGATAATGCAGGCTGTGTTAAAAATAGCCGCTCTGCTGCTTTCCGCATATTTTTCTCTTCTGCCAATACTTTAATAATTTCAGCTTCTGTCGCTGTCATTTATATTTCTCCCTTTCTACTAAACCGATTAAAAAGTCGGCAAAATCCCTTTTTGGACTTTGCCGACTTTACATTTAAGCATTGTGCTGGTAAATATACTTTTTTAATTGTTTTAAAATAATTCTTCGGGTCATAATACCAACAAAGGTGCCTTCATCATCGACAACACATAAGAAAGCATGGTTAATGACTAAATCAAGTGCACGCTGAAACGTATCCGAAATCTTTAAATACGCAACATCTTGATTCATTACCTCGTCAACACGGATATCTGCCAATTTATCATATTCAATTCGCTCTAAGCCTAAAATAGACTCTGTAATCATTTTTGTGCTCAATAAACCTTTTAACCGATACTTAACGTCTAATACCGGAATTGAAGAATACCCTGTTTTCGTTAAAACCAACAATGCATGTTCAGCGCTATTGCCACTTTGAACATGGGCTACCTTCTCAGATGAAATAATAAAATCTTTTATAGGCATATCTAGTAAAGCTCTGTTGTTCGTTGAAATCATGACATTCTACTCCTTTATCCCGCTAATAACGGGCAGCACCATACGAAAAAAGCTGAAAATGACTGCCGTTACTCACTTGCTCCACCGTTTGGCAGAACAACTTTTCTTATCTCTATAATACCATACGAACCATTTTTATGACTATGAAAGGCGCCTATTCCGAAAAAAGAAAAAGCATAATAAGACGAGAATTTCCGTCTCATTATGCAATGAAATTAGTAGCCTCTTGCCCAATAATAAAAAATAATTATACCGGTAAAAGCTCCGAAAACAACGTATGATAAAATAATCGGATTGAGCAGAAAAGGGTGCTCCTGAATCTCTTCCGGAACTTCCGGATCCCGTTCCCGTCCACTGGCTTCTATATTATGCCCGACGCGCACCGTCAAATAGTAGCCCATAAAACAAAGAATGATGACAACAAAAATTGTTGGATATAGCCACATTCCGATCACTACCGCCTCCTTTTTCGCGATTAGCGATAGTATGCGGCAATTTAAGGCAACCTATTCGTCAGCATTTCTTATAGTTCAGCATAATTGCATCTGAATTAGAATGGATGCTGATTAAGCCATTGCCCACCATCTAATGTAATACATTCCCCATTTAAATAACTTGCTTTATCGGATAGCATGAATGCTGCTAAATCCGCAATTTCCTCCGGTGTGCCGAGACGTTTCAAAGGCACTGAATTAATTGTGCGCTTCGCCTGTGCTTCCGATTCCCATAATTTATCCGCGCCCCCTGTACGCTCAATTGGACCTGGTGCAATAGCGTTTACACGAATGCCGTATTGCCCGCCCCATTCAACTGCAAGCGAGCGGGTTAATGATAATACACCCGCTTTTGCAGCAGCAGAATGGATAACGCCCGCACCCGCGCCCCATGCATATGTTGCAACCATATTCAGCATTGCCCCTTTAATGCCCTTTTCAATCCAATAGCGCCCTACCGCCGATGAGCAATAAAAAGTGCCGTTCAATACAATATCAATAACCGCTTTCCATCCATTAGGCGATAATTTTTCTGCATGCACTAAAAAGTTTCCGGCTGCATTGTTCACTAACCCATCCACTTGTCCGAATTTTTCAGCTGCGAACGCTACCATTGCCTGTGCATGTTCCGGTTCACGCACATCCATTTGAAATGTTTCAACTGTTGAGCCAAAAGCCGAAACTTCGTCCTTTGCTTTTGCCAGACGCTCTGCATCACGCCCTGTAATAACGACATTCGCCCCTTCTTTCACGAACTGCTTCGCCATGCCAAGCCCCATTCCGCTAGAGCCGCCTGTAATAATAATCGTCTTGTTTTGCAGCATTCCATACATCCCCTTTGCATATAAAATGAACAACCATTCATAATTGTATTCTACTACAGTAGCGAGGAAATACATACTAAAATATGAAATTTTCTGATTTAAACAGTATTTTTCTAATTCCATAAACGAAGTTCGCATATCTTTAAGAGAAAAAGTGTACCAAGCTTTCATCCTGCTAAGTTTGCTATGCCCTTTAAAAACGCAAAAACTGCTATGAATGTTTTCATCCATAGCAGCTTCATCCAATTATTCCTCTACAATCGTGCCAAGCGATTCAATTAAAAAGATTTCCTGACTATTAATGCGTACATCACTGTTATGATCTTCTTTATAATGGTATTTGCCATTTGAATCCTGAATGCGCGCTTTTTGATTATCCTCAATTTGTGTTAGCATAATACGCTGAATACGGCTTTTGATTTCCGCCGAGTAAATCGGGAATAAAATTTCAACACGCTTGATCATGTTGCGTGTCATCATATCTGCTGACGACAAGTATAAATTATTTTCCCCATTATGATGGAACCAGAAAATACGGGAATGCTCCAGGAAGCGTCCAACAATGCTCAAAACGGTAATATTCTCGGATATTCCCGGAATGCCTGGGCGGATACAGCAAATGCCGCGGATAATAAGCTCGATTTTCACGCCTGCAATCGATGCTTCATAAAGCTTCATCATTAAATCCTTATCTGTCAACGAATTCATCTTTGCACGAATAAAACCATTTCCATGCTGTTTATGTAATGCAATTTCCTTATCGATCAAATTCAGGAACTCATCGCGAATATCAAAAGGCGCGACGACAATATGATGGAATTTAGGCTTTTCCGTATAACCGCTTAAATAATTGAAAAAGTTTGTGGCATCAATTCCAAATTCTTTATTCGATGTAATAATCCCCATATCCGTATAGATTTTTGCAGTCGCATCATTATAGTTGCCTGTTCCTAAATGAACGAAGCGCTCAATCCTCCCTTGGCGGCGACGCACGACTAGCGTAATCTTCGAATGGGTTTTCAAATTATTCATGCCATAAATTACGAGACATCCCGCCTGCTCCAGCTGTTTCGCCCAATGCACATTGTTTTCTTCATCAAAGCGTGCCTTAAGCTCCACAAGCACAGTTACTTGCTTTCCATTTTCCGCCGCTTGCTTTAAAGCTTGTATGATAGGCGAATTCCCGCTTACTCGGTACAATGTTTGTTTAATCGCCAACACGCTCGGATCTTTCGCCGCCTCTGAAATAAAGTCGACAATCGGCACAAAAGATTCGAACGGGTGATGGAAAAATATATCTTGCATTAATGCTTTTTCGTAAATATTTTCATCCGATTGTAAATCTTGCGGCGGCTGCGGGATAAAGCTTTCATATTCCAAATGCTCCCTACCTGCAGAAATTGCTTTTACAAAAGCGAACATTGCCGTTAAATCGAGAGGGCCATCAATTTTAAATACATCGGATTCCTCTATTTCGAATTCATCCAATAAATATTCCAAAACATCATCATTCATCTCGCCGTCCCGAACTTCCAACCGGGAACCAACGCCCCATTTCCGCTTTTTTAACTCTTTTTCGATTTCCACCAGAAGATCTTGTGCACCTTCTTCATGAATCGTCAAATCCGCATTTCGTGTTAAGCGGAATGCTTGTGTCGATTTTACTTTATAGCCAAAAAATAAGCGGTCGATATTGCTTGAAATTACATCTTCCAACAATACGAAAACCGTTTCTTCACCTTTCGTCGGCACTTTAATGAAACGCTCTAAAACAGACGGTACTTGGACAATGGCGACTTTATCCATATTTTCCGTGTCTGAGCCGCTATTTTCAAGCATGACAAGCAAGTTGAGCGTACGCCCCAACAGCGTAGGAAACGGCCGGTATGCGTCGACTGCAACCGGTGTCAGCACTGGGAAAATCGTTTCTTCGAATAATTCATTTACGAAGTTTTTTTGTTCCCCATTCAGAAATTTCAAATCGCGGATATGGACTTTTTCTTTCGGCAATAATTCATGCACCAAATGGCGATATACTTCTGTTTGGCGTCTTACTAGCGCTTGTGTACGCTCGGCAATTTTTGCGAGCTGCTCCTTCGGTGTTAAACCAGATTTATTTTCAGGTTTGTGGAAGCCCGCACGAATTTGATCTTGCAGACCCGCGACACGAACCATGAAAAATTCATCCAAGTTTGAACTGAAAATCGCTAAAAACTTCAGGCGTTCCAACAACGGATTATTTACATCTTCCGCTTCCTCCAAAACACGTTCATTGAATGCAAGCCAGCTCAGTTCACGATTATTGTAATATTGAGGCTTTGCAATTTCCTCAAACATCTGGATCTGGGTTTTCAGCTCTTCATTGTTTTCTTCAAAGTTTCTATCAAACATAGGATCTGCTTCCATATTCATCGTCATATTAGTTCCACCCTTCTTCTTTGAATATAAGTTTAATCTCACATTTAAAAACACGTTCTATATGCTTTTTCTGTCTTTCTGCCTGTGCCAGTTCCGCTATGGCCCGTTCTGATGTCATCACTTGTATTTGCAGGAAATCGCTTATTTTTTCTATGGAAATACTTTTTACGACATTGCGCTTCGTCATATTCAGTGCATATACAAACTTCAGCATTGCGCCAAAATCGCGCAGCTTTTTTAATTCTTCCTTTGAAATCCAGCCATCGAATGGCTGGGCAAAACGCATAAAATAATCGCGGTTTTTATAAGATGCGAGCAATGCCAGCTTTACACGATTTACGTGCGACAAGCCTGGTATTGACTGGTTTGAAATCAAGTAAAATGTATGCTGGCTAGAGGAATCCAGTTCAATATATTCTCCGATTGCATATACTTTTGCCGCTTTTTTTAACAGCTGCAAGTCCGCTTCATTATATTCAAATAAATGCAAATAACTGCACTCCCGATAAAATTGCTCCGTCAGTGACTCTAATGTTTTCACTTCTTCTTCAGAGCGTCCGTAAGCGAATGCGAGTTGCCGGCCACTTTCTTGAAAAACATTATATTTATCATATGCTTTTGGATTTCCTTGCAAAACACGACTAATAATGAGTCCTTCCCGCAATCCCTTCTTGCTAATTTGAAAGATGTTCGCATGGACGACAGACATTAGTGCAATAAACACCTCAAGGGCTATTACGATGATATCCGCGCGGTCAGAGGAAAGACCGTCAAGCTGCTTTAATTCATCGAAAGAAAATTCCGTCAAATAATCGCATAATTTCTTTAAATCTTCCTGCTTCATTTCATATTGATGAACGCCTGATAGCGGATAGCCTATTTTTTGCTGGTGAACTTGGGCAATATTGCGGGCGCTTCCCCCAATCGCAATAATCGGCAATCCTGCGTCCACAATCCAGTTCAACGAAGCAAACTGCTCCTGTAAAAAATTCCGCAGTTTTTCGCGCTCTCGTTCATTAATAATGGAGCCATCTACAAATTTTTGCTTTAAAGAAACGGTCCCAAATGGAAAACTAACTGTTTTTTGAAGTTTTTTATTTTTGAACAATGTAATTTCCGTCGAACCGCCACCGATATCAATCGTTACTGCAGAGGACGTATCCATTGATTGTGCCACTGCAACAAACCCGTAATATGCCTCTTCTTCCTCTGTTAAAATATCAATCATAATGCCGGTTTCGTTCTGCATGCGTGCAATAATCGCTTCATTGTTAATAGCCTGACGTATCGCGGCAGTGGCAGCGGCTTTCACATCTGTCACTTGATAATCCGCCAGTATTAGGCGAAATGACTTCAATGTCTCTGCCAATAGCTGAATTCCTTCTTCCGACATTTCCCCGTTCGGCATAATATAAGTGCGCAGACGGGCAACCGTTTTAATATTTCCGAATTCTCGTAACCCTTCATTTTTATTATAGGAGTATAATACAAGCCGAATCGTGTTCGAACCGATATCGATAATTGCCGTTTTAATTTTTTTCATCGATTTGTTTCACTTCTTTCTGAATATATGCCTTAGCTATCGCTTCCATTTGAAGATATATGGGAATCTGCGCCATTCGGTTCTTTTGATTACTAATAATTTCCATTGCACTTACAAAAAGAGCCGGAACTACTTTTTCAAGTATCCGGCTTTATCACTATTTTATACATTTTATAAAGATGGTTCAATTCATTGAGGGAATTTTCACAAAATTAACTTATCCATGCGTAAAATCAACTCTGTAATCTCAGGTTTTGAAATTTGATCTTCCGCTCCAACCTGATCCCCTTTATGGCGCAAATCGTCGGTAATTAAGCTAGAGAATATAATTACTGGCAGCTTTTGCAGATCGGGATGCGTTTTGATTTTCTTCGTTAAATGATGCCCGTCCATTTGCGGCATTTCAATGTCTGTCACAACCATTTGTACATGTTTTTCGATTTCTTTGTCTGCTTTTACTAAAGCTTCCAAATACTCGTACGCATCACGGCCATTTTCGAAAAACTCTGTATTGACATAGCCTGCTTCATTCATCGTATCGAATAGAAGCTTTCGCAATAATGGCGAATCTTCTGCAATGACGACTTTCTTTTCACTGCGGTCACGCTTGCCGAGCTTTTTAACAGAATCAACGCTAATGCTCGATTCAGGATTGATATCAACCATAATTTTTTCAAAATCCAACAGTAGAATCATTTCGCTGTCACGTTTTATAACACCAATTACTTGTGATGTTCCACCTTGATACATATCAGATGGCTTTTCGATCTGATCCCAAGATATACGATGAATTTGTGTTACATTATCAACATGAAACACAACACGCTGCTTATTAAACTCAGCAACAATATATTTTTGTTGCGGATTGCGGTTGTTTGTTGGGATACCTAACACTTTAAGCATATCCACAACAGGCAACACTTCTCCACGTAATTGAATAATCCCTTCAACATGCGGATGTACATGTGGAATAAATGTGACTGGAATCGGTTGAATAATTTCTTTCACTTTAATGACATTAATACCAAATTTATTATTAGCTACTTCGAATTCAACAATTTCAAGTTCATTTGTTCCGCTTTCCAGCAAAATCCCTTTTTGATTTTCCAATACATGCCTCTCCTTCCAAACTACCAGGTTAACGATAACTCCATTGTATCATAGGGTACCCATATCTACTATAAATTCTTGTGTAATATGTACTCACTTATAATACTTGATTAATGCTTGTGTACCGTTGTCCCCGTAGCCTTCCGCGAGTAATTTATCATACATTGATTTAGCTAAAGCCAAGCCTGGTAATTGGAGGTTCATACGTTCCGCTTCATCAAGGGCAATTTTCATGTCTTTAATAATATGTTTAATAAAAAAGCCTGGATCCAAATCGTCTTTTAGTATTCTTGGCGCCAAGTTGGATAATGACCAAGAACCTGCTGCACCTGCTGTAATCGAGCGCAGAACATCATCCATCGATAGCCCTGCTTTTAATCCGTACGCAATCGATTCGCAAACACCGATCATTCCTGATGCAATTGCGATTTGATTGCACATTTTTGCATGTTGGCCACTGCCCGCTTCACCTTGATACACAATATTTTGACCGAAGATTTCGAAAATCGGCTTCATTTTTTCATATATATCAAAATCTCCGCCAATCATAAGTGATAGCGTTCCATTTTTCGCCCCGACATCACCGCCGGAAACGGGCGCATCTATACTATGTAATCCAATGTCTTTTGCCTGTGCATACAGTTTTTTCGCAAGTGTCGGCTCGGATGTCGTCATGTCCACTACAATCGCATCTTTATTTGCAGTGGAAAAGATCCCTTCATTTCCGCTGTATACTTCTTCCACATCTTTTGGATAGCCGACCATTGTAAATATAATATGCTGATCTTTACTCGCTTCTGCAGGTGTATTCGCCCATTTCGCTCCTGAGGCAATAAGCTCTGCCGCCTTGCTTTTTGTACGTGTATATATTGTTACATTATGCCCTGCATTTAATAAGTGCTTTACGATACTGGCCCCCATCACACCTGTGCCGATAAAGCCTATTTTTTTGGATTCCATGTCTATTCCCCTTTAGCATTTTCTTTTATTTTAACAAAATCAGGGAAAACTTCAATGTCAGTAATTTCTTGCAATTATGAATAAAGCGCAATATTTCGCATATATAAAAAAAAGAGAGCAGCAGCGTTCATCCGCTTCTACTCTAAAGGGGGAAATGAGAATGTTGCTGTGTTCAACCTTACTATTCCCCTTACACCGATTTATAAACATAAAATTATAAATTATTTTCATTTATTATTTGAATTATCGATTTTGCACTTTGTGATTGATCAAATGCGTTTATTAAACGATCAACTTGTTTGCTTAGCTGAAGCGTTTTATCACTTTGTAATCCATTTTCTAAGCCCGACTGAATCATTTGCTTCCGCTTCAATTCAATTTCTATAAGTAGTGCTTCATCGAGTGTTGCTCTACCCAACCTTCCCCCTCCTCACCTTTCATTCGGTTACCATTATTATACTCATTTTGAAAACTTCTTACAAAAAAATCATCATGCAAAATTCGACAATATTTATGCCCTCGGGTTTTCCAAAAACGTATAAACGACGTCCCCACCTTGCTTTGCCTCACCTCGGAAATTTTTAAATTGCTCATCTTTAATTAAGTGTTCACGAAATTGTAAAAATTCATCTTTTTTAATTAATGCAGATTGTATCTCCCCATTGCGTAATTGATCTAAAACTGCTTTATAGTCTGCCATCATAACCCATCCTTTTCTCTACTTAATATAATTATTATCCAATATATCAAACTCCCACTAGAAAAGAAAAACCAAAAACTAATCATATTAAAATAACAAAATTATTCAAACTAGCGGAACTTTGTAGTATAATTTCAAGCAAACTGTTAATCAATAGTCGATGAAGGGACTGACTGTGTATGAAAATTGCTGAGGTTGGAAATATAATCGAGTTTAAAGACGGCTTAAAAGGGGTCGTGGAAAAGGTGAATGAAAATTCGGTCATCGTGGATATTACGATCATGGACAATTTTCATGATTTGGAAATGGAAGAAAAAACAGTTGTTAATCACAAACGGTATAAAATATTAGCTAATAACGAATAATTTAATGCAAATTGCCCTTTTTAACATTGAGATGATGATAAAAAGGGTAATTTTTGTTACGATACGTAAAAGGAGGTTGAAAACAATGATAAACAAGAAACAAACCATTACACTCCTTCTGGCATTAGTTTTTATTTTTAGTATGATGTTTTTTACATTTTATGAAAAAGCTATTTTCTGGTATTTATATGCGTTTACTTTACTTGTCGGGATAGCCATCAGTTTAGTGGCAGGAAAATTCGAAGACAGTATACCGACTTGGCAATATTTGATTTTCGGGATTGGCTATGGAACGATTACGTACGGCCTCGTTAAACTTGGCTATATATTAATGCCCTATATCGATAAAAATGCAGTGAATGATATTACGAAATTTTTGGATGTGTATGGACCGCAAAATATTTTCCATTACTTAATGTTAATCTTTATAGTGGCCGTCGGAGAAGAAATGTTTTGGCGCGGCTATGTGCAACAGCAGCTAAAACAATTTACGTCACCTTTTTGGGCTGTCATCATTACTTCCATTTTATTTTCACTATCGCTGGCCATTAGTGGTTTCTTGCCTGGTGCATTGGCAGCCATTATCGCCGGTATTTTATGGGGTGCTTTATATGAATGGAAGAAAAGCTTACCGTTAATTATTGTTTCGCATATTGTATTTGTTTTATTATTATTTTTAGTTTTACCTTTATTCTGATACAATAAAAGCAGAAACTTATCTTTCTAAATTCCGTCTATACATGTAGGAGGGGAAGCAATATGAAAAAAATTATTTCCGCGATCGGTACAGTATTTATTCTTTCAACTGTTTTGGCAGCTTGTAATACAGATACAGAGGAGCCAAAATCGACAGCAGCGAATGATCAGCAACCGGAAAATGAGCAAGTCGGGCAAGTACAAAAAGAGGAACAGCCAGAAACAGATACAGAGCCTGCAAATAATACAAAACAACCAGAGGAACTAAAAAAAGAACAAAAAGAAAATAAAGATGATTCAACATTAACTTATATTTCACATGGTCAATTATTTACAGAGGATGTTACAGCTGCGAAAAGCGAAGAAATGGACTACACAATCCAACACCTTGAAAACTATACACTTGTGGCAGAAGAACCCGGTGTCGATCATTTGCTATATAATGAAGATGAAGCCTTTTCAATGCAGATTGAGGTGGCAAAAAAAGAAGACGTAACATTTGATCAAATAAAAACATCTGCAAATGACACGATTTCTGCCATTGCCCCTGATAATGTTAAAGAGTTCGAAGTATCTTCGGTTTTAACGGAACGCGATGGAATTTTGAACATTATTGGTTATGAGACAGAGCTGGATGGGGAAAAGATTGTAAAAATTGCGTTTGAGCGCGAAAACTTATTTGCTACATTAACGATTTATGATACAGAACAAGCAGATTTAACGGATGCCTTTTTCCAGATGGGCTTAACGATTCAATAAAAAGAAGCTATCCATGAAGCCATTTCATGCCGGCTCCTTTATGGCGGGTAATCATAGAAGCGAATATTTAGCAGAGAGAAAGGGGTGAGTTAAAAGTTTCTTGACTTTTAACTCACCCCCTTTTTCGCGTTTCCCTAGTAGGATAAATCCTTTATAGATAAACCTAGTTTCTTTAATAGCTCTATAGCTGTTTCCTTTTCTTCGGCCGTTAGTGCACCTAAGAGCTCATGAAGCTGATTCTCATGCTCCGGAAACAGCTTGTCCATAAATTGGGCACCAAGCTCCGTAATTTCCGCATATGTGACGCGTCGATCATTTGGACATGAAATTCGCGCTAAAAACTCCCGCTTCTCCAACTTATCAACAACATACGTAATTGAACCGCTCGCCAGCAAAATTTTTGTTCCAATTTGCTGTAATGGCTGGCGGCCTTTATGATATAAAAGTTCTAAAACGGCGAACTCTGTTGGATTCAATCCATTTTTTTGTATAAATTGATTCGTCGCTTCACTTATCGCTTTATGGGCTCTTGATAATACGATAAATAATTTCAACGATTGTTTTACTTCCTCTGAAGCCATAAAAACCATCCTCTATTTTAAGTAATCAATTACGCCTCGGCGTAATTGCGTCCAGATTTTTCGAATGAGGCCCACTGGATGCGGGTCAGTCAGCCATTGTCTCACAATGCGGCGCTGTCCAGGCTGAGTACCTTTTCAAAATCTCCCTTAAAAATCTGTGACATCTGCCAGAAGCTTGGCCAACATGATGCTGGTCACTCAGCCGTTACCACATGGGTGTGGTGCTCTTAGACTAAGTTCCGCTAATTTCAGCAGATGCTTAAACATCCGCTGAGTGGAGATATGCTTATTATAGCGATGGATTGAAAGATTTGTCAAAATCACTTCGAAAGCAATGAAAGTTTTGCCTCGCTTATTTTGTATGCATGTGCGGTACTTAAATATTCAATTTCATTACGTAAATTGAAATCAATTAAAAAGTTGGATCCCACACCTAGCTCGCTTTCGATATTAAGTGTTCCGTTATGTTCCTTAACGACTGATTGGACAAGCAATAGCCCTAACCCGGACCCGCCTTCTTTCGTCGTATAAAATGGATTTAAAGCGTTTTGTATATCGACGGCATCCATCCCTTTCCCGGTGTCTTTAATGGAAAGCTGAATACAGTTTTTCTTGCGGTGAAGCAAACTTACAACAATATAATTGTTTTCTTCAATAGATTCTATCGCGTTTTTCAATAAGTTAATAATCATTTGCTTTAAACGGCTAGAATCTCCGTTCATCGTATATTCTGCTTCTTCATCATATTCAAATACAATCATCGCATTTGTGGTCATTGCTGTCGGCTGCATAAGTTGAATCGCCTGTTCAACGAGTTCTCTCATATCCAGATTATTAAAAACTTGCTTCTTCGGTTTTGCAATATTCAATAAATCTGCGAGCAAATCGTCCATTCGCTGCAGCTCTGATTCAACAATTTGAAAATAAGGATGTTCCTGCTCATTTAAACTGCTTTTAATCATTTGAATGAATCCTTGAATAGACGTCATCGGATTGCGGATTTCATGCGCAATAGATGCTATATTTTGACCGATGAACGATAATGATTGCTGATGCTCGATTTTTTTCAGCAACATCATCTCTTCTGTTTGATCAATTATCGTCGTCACCAAAAGGCCAAGATTGTCATCTACTTTACTTATAAAATTCAAATAGACTATTTTTCCGTCAGCGGCTTCCCTTTTCACAAAAATGCTTGCCATTTCCCTATTGGAGATTTTTTTGTAATATTGGACGATGACAGATGATTCATATTGACAGTCTTCAAATAAATAATCATAGCTTCTATTTTCTATTTGAACGGCTTTTCTATCTAATAAATGCAGCGCCATAGCATTGACCGATAAAATTTTTCCGTTCAGCATCGTTAAAATAACCCCTTGTGCCATCCCGTTAATTAAATTTTGGAATGCCATTGTTTCATTTTTTTCTTCAAATGAAATAACATTTGACGGGTTTAGTTGGATTCTTGTAAAAATTAATTGTTTATGTTCAAGATAGTAGCCCCAAATTTTAATTGGCATTTTCTGATGATATTTGTTCACTACCGAAAAAGTAGTACTAGAAGTTTCGTTTTTCGTTACAGTGCCTATAAATCGCTCAAACTCGCCGCTAAGCTTATCGGCGCTATCCCAAAAATATGAAGGGATATGTGCCGACCGTAGCATTTCATCCGCCTTATTATTCATAAATTCAATCTTTCCCTGGCGGTTAAAAATAATAATTTGTTCATTCGATTGCTGAAAAAGCTCTCCTACCATCGTGCTCAATTGTCCTTCCACTACTTTTTTTGCCCCCCATTTTTAGACATTATAGAATTTTCTGAATTTAAGACCATGATTATTTATTATTTCATATTAGCTTTTGTAATAAAATGGGTATATTATACCATATTGTTTGCAGCCGTTTTCACTGCTACAATAAACTTTATGAAGAGGAGAATTAAAATATGAAAATCATCTTAAGTACGCTAAACGCAAAATACATCCACACGAATTTAGCGATTCGTTATTTAAAAGCGGCTGCACTTCCTGAATTTGATTGCGAGCTTGCAGAATATACGATTAAAGACCCAGCATTTAATATTGTATCTGACCTTTTCCAAAAGAAGCCCGATGTTGTCGGATTTAGCTGTTATATTTGGAATATTAATGAGACGATCTCAGTCATTCGCATGCTTAAAACCGTGTTGCCGAATATTAGAATCGTGCTTGGCGGACCTGAAGTTTCATACGATGTTCATGAATGGATTCGTAAGCATGAGGAAATCGACTATATCATCATGGGCGAAGGGGAAGTTTCCTTCAAAGAAATGCTTCGCTACTTTAATGGAGAGATTCCGCTGGAAAAAGTGCCCGGGATTTGTTATTTGGAAGAGGGCAAATTGAAAATACATGCACAGCCAGCAAAAGTGGACTTACGCGAAATTGCTACACCGTTCCGCTTTGAAGAAGATTTGCCGCACTTAGGCAAGCGTATCCAATATATCGAAACAAGCCGCGGCTGTCCGTTCAGCTGCCAATTTTGCCTGTCTTCCATCGAAGTGGGCGTTCGCTACTTTAACCGTGAAAAGATTAAAGAAGATATACGTTATTTAATGGATCACGGGGCAAAAACGATAAAATTCGTCGATCGGACATTTAATATTAGCCGTAGCTATGCAATGGAAATGTTCCAGTTTTTAATTGATGAGCATAAGCCAGGAGTCGTGTTCCAGTTTGAAATTACGGCAGACATTATGCGCCCTGAAGTAATCCAGTTTTTAAATGACAATGCACCGCGGGGCCTATTCCGCTTTGAAATCGGTGTTCAATCTACAAATGACTTAACAAATGACCTTGTAAAGCGCCGGCAAAACTTTGAAAAGCTGACTCGTACTGTCACTATGGTAAAAGAAGGCGGCAAAATCGATCAGCATTTGGATTTAATCGCCGGCTTGCCTGAAGAGGATTATGCATCATTCCGCAAAACATTCAACGATGTATTTGCGATGCGCCCTGAGGAATTGCAGCTCGGCTTCTTAAAATTGCTGCGCGGTACAGGCTTGCGTCTGGAAGCTGAAAAATACGGCTACACATATGTAGACATTTCACCATACGAAATTTTCTCCAATAACGTTCTGACATTCGATGATATCGTCCGAATTAAACATGCCGAGGACGTGCTAGAAAAATATTGGAATGCACATCGCATGGACAATACGATCGAATATTTAGTAACGGAAGTTTTCGAAACGCCATTTGATTTCTTCCAAAGCTTCGGGACATATTGGGAAACGAAAGGCTGGTCACGCATCGGCCATCAGCTGGAAGATTTGTTCCGTCGTTTACTCGAGTTTCTGCAAACGGTGGAACAGGCGGATTTACAAGTTATTACAAGCTTAATGAAGTACGACTTCCTGCAAGGTCAGCAGTTCCAGCCGCGTAAACTTTGGTGGAATGACCGCCTTTCAGAGGAAGAGATGAAGGAAGTTTACTCTCGCATTAAAGAGAACCCTTCCATTGCAGGCGAGTTATTTGCCGACATGCATGTTACGGAACGCGAATTATTTAAACATTCTTTAGTTATTCCATTTCATATCGCCTTGCAAAACTACGAAATCGGTACCCCGCAAAAGAAAAGCGGCTATTTATTCACATACTTCCGCAATGGAGAACAGCCTTATTTTTATACGTTTACCATTTAAATTGCTCACAACTCCGAGGGCACATCGTAGAAGCAGCAAGTGTTGAGGGCTTGATGTGATATTCTGTAATATCATTAGTAAAAATTTAAAACGCTGCGAAATCTTAACTATGGATTTCGCAGCGTTTTTTTATTCTCTTTATTAGTATTGAGATTTTTATCGCTTATTCGTTTTGGAATTATCGGTTTGTTTTTCTTGATTTGAATTTTTATATTGTTCTTCCGTCAAATCATTGTCTTCGCGAATATCTAAATCGTCAGGACTTAAATCTGCTCCGAATTCCGCTCTCTTAACTTCTTTTTGGTTGTCTTTCTTTTTTTGCACAATTATCACCTCCATTAAATAAATTAACCATTTGGTGTCAATCTATTCTTGAAAGGATAAATACTGGCCTTTTGCGCAAAATTATTAGAAGCATTGCGTCTGTAGTTGCTATCGAAGACGAAAATTCATGTCCTGTTTTTAATTATCATTGTATGGGCCGGTTAATTTATTACGATGGTCGTTAAATGCTGTTTTAACCATTTTCGCCAAATATATTTGGTTAAGTTTACCCAATAATGATCCTTTCTTTCGGATAATGGTATTTTTTCTTGCTGGCCGACCCGCCGATTGAATACAGGAATGAAATCAATCCGACACGCCCTACGAACATGAGTATCATAATGACGATTTTGCCGAATGTCGTTAAATCATCGGTTATTCCGAGAGACATTCCACATGTTCCGAAAGCCGAGGTAATCTCAAATAAAACTTGTATCATCGTTGCTTGTTTTTCTGTAATAAATAAAATCATCGCCGCTCCGATCACCATAATAATCGCAAAAATTAAAACAGCAAATGAACGGTACACATCAATTAAATGAATTTCCCGATTAAAAATTTGAATATCCGACTGGCCTCGGGAAAACGTAATTAAAAACAAAATGACAATGGCGAACGTTGTCGTACGGATCCCGCCGCCGACAGAGCTTGGTGAGGCACCGATGAACATGAGCACACTCATAAAAAGCTGTGTCGCTTCATTAAACAAAGTAACATCAAAAGTTGTTAAACCCGCAGACCTTGTGGATACAGAGTGGAACATTGCCGAAAATATCGCCTCATGCCACCGCATTCCTCTAAATGATTGAAACGCCTCTATAATAAAAATGACGATCGAACCAAAGGCAAACAAAGCAGCATATGTGACTGTTGTAAGCTTTGTAAACAAGCTAAAACGAAATGACGGATCTTTTTTCATTAAATACGTCTTCACTTCGATTAGTACAGGAAATCCGATTGCACCCAGGAAAATCAAAATCATACAAACAAATTGGATGAAATAATCGTGGTGAAACGGTTGCAGGCTCATTCCCGTAATATCAAAGCCTCCATTCGTCGTGGCAGAAATCGATGCAAATATACCGTTGATCGCAGCCTCTTCCCATGTCCCAAAATAGCGTTTAAAATGGATCGTTAAAATGAATGCACCGGTAAATTCAATCATAAATAGCAACTTCGTGATTTGGCGAATTAATGCTACGACACCTGATAAATTATATTGATTATGGTCAATCATAATGAGCTGTCGTTCGCGCATTCCGATTTTTCTCCCAAATAATAGCCATAAAAAGGTACCAATTGACATAATGCCGATCGCACCAAACTGCAATATTAGTAAAATCATGGCAAGTCCAAAGCTACTATACGTTTCCGCGACAGTAACAGTTGTCAGTCCTGTGACACTTACCGCACTCACCGCCGTGAAAAAACTGTCTAGATGGGACACGTTCACCCCTTCTAGATGAACACCAGGAATACGCAGCAATAAATATGAAATAAGAATCGCAAAGGAATAATAAGTGAGCAATAATCGGAAAGGCGTGATACTCCGCTTTTCTCGCTGCTTAAAAGACATAAACATCGCCTCCCGTAATTGTTGACATTTTTTCTAGTATAATGAATTACTGTGTAAATGAAAAGATGGGGCTATATTAAAAGCCAAAAAGACTTTTAATCAAACAGGATAACACGTGAAAATTCATTGTTCTTAAAGTAAATAAGGCTGAATTTTATCCATTTTAATTATAAAGGGCTGCCCCGGAACAATTTCCCGGACAGCCCTTGCTACATTAATTTGCGTTTGATTTTTTATTTTTATACATGCTTACTACATAGCCGCCTATCGCAAGGCCGAGCAAGACAATCCAGAAAATGACTTTCCACATTGTGGAGTGCGGGAAGTGCGGGTCGATAATTGCCAAGTTTTCATGGCCTAATGCTAATACCGCCAATTTTACACCTACCCAGCCTACAATTAGGAAAGCAGCTGTTTCCAGTGTTGGATAGTCGTTTAATAGCTTAACGAACATTTGTGCAGCAAATCGCATGATGACAAGACCGATAAATCCGCCTAAGAACATAACAGCGAACGGTCCTGCGTTAATACCCCCGATATGCATGTCCCCAATATGCGGCAATGTGATTGCAATTGCTACCGCAGCAAGCATTGAGTCAATCGCGAATGCAATATCGGCTAGCTCAACTTTTAAAACAGTCATCCAGAAGCCGGAGCCCTTACCTTCCTTCACTTCCGAACTGTCATCTTGCTTCTTAAAGTGGTTATCATATAAATGCTTGATCGATATGAACAATAAATACGCCGCACCCAGCGCTTGGATTTCCCAATATTTCGCCAAAAACGTAATAAGGAATAGTGCGATGAAACGAAACAAGAATGCACCGAATAATCCGTAAAATAATGCTTTTTTCTGTTGCTCTTTCGGTAAATGCTTAACCATTACCGCCATAACGACTGCATTATCTGCAGCCAATAGTCCTTCAAGGAATATTAACACAAGCAATACCCATGCATATTCCAATAAAATTGCTTCCATGAAAGTTCTCCTCCTTATGATTTACTTGTACCCAATAATTTAGGCATCTAAATAATATAAAGTTGAAAAAATATCCATTTTTGCCAAAAAAGAAAAGACCTCTGCCTATAAATATAGGCAAAGGTCTTGCTAAGCAAAATAAAAATGATGCTATCACACCCGATGGCTCCTGACCATGTAATGACGAATGTGAAATAAGTGCATTTGAAAATAGTGCTCGTCTAAAGTCGACATGCTCCTACTTAAATCCCTTATAGCTACTCCCCTTTGACAAATGTCAATTGGATATTCAATTCAATTATATTGCTATTTTAACGATATTTTATAAAAAAATCAAATCATTCCTTCAATATTTATTAAATTTTTACACGGAAACTATGCAAATGCCTATTTTCCTCATAAAATTGCACTAAATTCGGAAATGTAGCATCCCCTTCAAACAGCACGATTTAGCAGCCACCATGTCGCCGTTCAATTTCTTGGAAAATAAATTTTACGTTCGCTAATTGTGAAGGGAGCATTACCGCCATGATTTCATTCGTTCATCTTTGTATAAAAAGCGCATGAACAATTTCTGTTGCAGAAAATCCTTGAAAGTCCGTTATAAATTGACTCCCCAATGATTTTTCCTTTTGCAAACACTAATTTCTTTCTTTTTCAATTAGGCTGTATATAATCGGCACGATAAATAATGTTAAAATCGTCGAGCTTATTAACCCTCCAATAACAACAATCGCCATTGGCTGGTTCATTTCCGTGCCTTCCCCAATGCCTAATGCCAATGGGACCAGACCTAAAATTGTCGTTAATGCGGTCATTAAAATCGGCCGCATACGATCTTGCGCACCTATGATGATGGCTTCGGCAATATTCAATCCTTCCCGGCGTTTTTGATTAATATAATCAACGAGCACAATGCCGTTATTCACGACAATCCCCACTAATATAAGTATCCCGATAATCGCCGTTACACCGAGCAAAGTATCAGTTAAAAATAACGATGCCGCCACACCTATTATCATAAGCGGTACACTGAACATCATGACAAATGGAAGCTTGAACGATTCAAATTGCGCTCCCATAACGAGATAAATAAGCACAACGGCAAGCAGAATAGCTAAAATCATATCATGCTTCGCGCTATCAAAAAGCTCCCGGTCGCCGCCAAAAACAATTTTCGTTGCGGGAGGAATTGCAGCTTGCTCAATTGCTTTATCCACTTTTGCCGAAATGCCGCTAAGGGATTCCGACGTTTTATATTTCACAAAAACGGCAATGGCCGATGCTTGATCAGATCTGCGGAGCGCTGTTTGAGTTTCCTTAATTTCGATATTCGCCAGCTGCTGCAATTCAACAAATACACCTGCATTTGTCCGCAGCTTCATCTTTTTAACCGCTTCTAAATCTTCCCGATAAGCCTTGCCAAACCCTGTATACACACCTAGCACTTCACCATCTTCTGCAATAATTTGCGTTGTGAATGCGCCGCGTGTCATCATATTTACTGTTTGGGCAATTTGTGCAGGCATTAGCCCATATTGGAGTGCTTCATCACGATTTACTTCAATTTGGATTTCTTCTTTTACTTCGTCCAGATCTGTCGTAGTCTCGACAAGCGAATCGATTTTTGCAAGTTGCTGCCCAATAGCAATGACCGTATCTTTTAAACGCAGCTCATCACTATCTGTTACCCGGAACGATAATGTATTCGGTGTCGAGCCTGATGAAGAAGAAAGCGAAAAAGATATTTCGGCACGTTCCCCAATTTGTTGCTGTACTTGCTTTTCAAAATGCTCCACAAAATCAAATATCGAGCTTTCGCGTTCCGATAATGGAACAAGCTTTACGGAAATTTCCCCTTCGTTTTGACTGCTCGTCCCCCGTGACAATGATTGTTGATTGCCCCCGATTAAACTGACAACAACCTCGACTTCCTCAAACTGTTCTGCAATTTCTTCAATTTCCGACACGATCTGCTCAGTTTTCTGGACGGCTGCACTGCGCGGCAGCTTTACCGATAATGATACAAAACCCTCGTCGGTCGGCGGTAAAAACTCTGTGCCCGTTTTATATAAGCCGAACCCGGATAGACCGAGTAAACAAACCGTAATCGATAAAATAAGGGCACGTCTCGCCAACCCCCATTTTAATGCTTCCGTATAATTTCGATACAGCCATGAATTTTGGCGCTTTTCGACTAAATCCATCGACTTCGCGCGCAATAAACGACTCGCCAGCATCGGAACAACCGTTAAAGCGACAATGAGCGAGGCGATTAAACTAAATGAAATCGTCAAAGCGAATTCCGTGAAAATTTTCCCGATCAACCCGCTTATGAAAATAACCGGCACAAATACGGCAATCGTCGTTACAGTGGAAGCCGTAATCGCTAAGGCAACTTCCTTTGTCCCACTTATCGCAGCTTCTACCGGGCTTTCGCCTAACTCCAAATGCCGCTCAATATTTTCAATGACGACAATCGCATTATCCACAAGCATCCCAATTCCTAATGCAAGAGCTCCAAGCGTCATAATATTCAATGAAAAATCCGCAAAATACATTAATACAAATGTAACGATGACTGAATATGGAATTGCGATCCCGATAATGAGCGGACTTTTTATACTTGATAAAAAGACGAAAAGCACAAGCATTGCAAACAAGCCGCCAAAAATGAGAGACGAGCTAATATTACTGATGGCCAATCGTACATAATCCCCTTGGTCAAATAAAATCGTCGCTTCTATGCCTTCATATTGCGGCTCACTTAATAAGCGGTCGAGCTCTTTTTGAAATGTTTCCGAAACGCTCGCTGTATTTGCGCCAGACTCTTGAAGAACAGAAATTAATACGGCTGGCTGATCATTTGCGCGAGTAATGGAATTCGCTGCCTGCTCTTTTCGTTCAACAGTGGCGACATCTTGAATTTTAAGAGGTACCCCTGTTAGCGGATTCACGGAAAGGACAAGATCCGCCAATTCCTCAGGACTGTTAAAGAGGCTCACTACCCGGGTAGTCAAAAGTTGATTATCGACTGTATTTAGCTCAGCACCCGGCATCGAAATATTGCTTGCCTGGACAATCTGCATTACATCATTTTGCGTTAAACCATTTTGCTCAAGCTTTTTTTCATCAAGCTCAATTTGAATTTCCTCCACAATTTTCCCTGATACGGTTACGCTTGCTACACCATCTGTCCGCTGCAGCTCCTGCTCCAATGATTCCGCGACTTGCCGTATGTTCACCGCTTCGGCGTCAGCTGCCAATGCTAGCTGTATAACCGGAAACTGTGATGGATCAAACTTCAAAAAGCTAGGTCTACCCGCGTCTTCCGGCAGAGGGACCAAATCGATACGCTGCAATATATCAGTTTGAACTTCATCCATATTTGTCGACCAGTTAAATTCCAAAATAATTAAATTGGAGCTTTCAAGTGATGTCGACTGCAATTTTTTTATCCCTGGCAATGTCGAAAGTGAAGCTTCCAATGGCTTTGTCACCTTTTCATTCACTTCAACCGGACTTGCACCCGGATAGCTTGTCACAACGACTCCGATCGGCGGATTTAAGTCGGGTATCAGCGTAACGGGTATTTTAAATAACGAAACAATCCCGATTATTAATACAAATAGCATCGAGACGATTGTAAATACTGGACGTTTAATTGAAAACTTGCTTATATTCATGGATGTAAAATCCTTTCATTTTGTCATCATATTATTTAAAATTCGTTTAAAGCGCACTATTTCCCTTTGCTTCTTTGTCGAAACTTACTTTGCTGCGCCAAAATGTTACAAATTATCAAACAATATACGCTGGGGGTTAAACTATGTGTTTAATTGCATTTTCATACAACGTTCATCCACAATATCCTCTTGTTATTATTGCGAACCGGGACGAATTTTACGACCGTCCGACAGCGGCGGCACATTTTTGGGAAGATGAGCCTTCTATATTGGCAGGCCGGGATTTGCGTCAGCATGGCAGCTGGCTTGGTGTATCGAAAAGTGGCCGTTTTGCTGCTATCACTAATTTCCGCGACCCCCCCCTTCCTGTAACTGGTCTGTTGTCACGCGGTGAAATCGTACAACAGTTTTTAATCTCGAACGAATCGGCTGAACAATTTATAGCATCTTTGCGGGAGAAAAAAGCTTTGTACGGCGGTTTCAATGTTTTGCTTTATGATGGTCAGGAGATGCAGCATTACAATAATATTTTCGATGAGCACAATAATATCGAAAGCGGTACATATAGCGTGAGCAATGCCACTATTAATACCTCATGGCCAAAAACAGATCTTGCGAAAAATATGCTGGAAGAAACAAGCAAAAACGGGAAACTTGAAGCAAGGGACTTAATCTCCCTATTGGCAAACGAAGAAATCGCACAAGATGAAGTATTGCCGGATACGGGTGTTGGCATTCATTTAGAACGTGCACTATCGGCTCAATTTGTAAAGCTGCCGAACTATGGAACACGCTGTTCAACGGCAATTGCTTATCATAAAAATGGACAAATCGATTTTCTTGAACGCACATATGAGGATGGAAAATATAAATTTGACAGGTCCTATCTCATAAATACGGAAGAATAAATTAAAGGTGAGGTAATTGTAGGGTAGGGGCAATTATTTGGGAGTGCCGGGTTTGATCCGGGGAAGGCGGCGAGAGGGGGAGTTATGTATTAGGGGCGAATGGTTCTATTTTTCATCTCAGATGTTATAGTTTTCCGGACGGGCGTTCCACTTTCCCCGGCTTTCGTTCTCCATTTCATGCGGAGACTTCTAATAAATGCTTCGGCTTCTTCTTCCGCACGCTTTCGTTCTACTTTTCGCCCCAAATGTTCTACTTTTCCGGGCGCGTGTTCTCCTTTCCCCGGCTTTCGTTCCACTTTCCGGGCGAAATGTCCCACTCCCCCCGCCGCGCCACACCGCATCTTTCCTCCCCCCTCGGCTTGAACTCCCTCCACACAAAAGCCCCGGCAATTTTCCATCACAGAAAATCGCCGGGACTTTTAAAAATTATAACAGGCTATATAGTTGAATTTGCTCGTTCTTTTCAGAGAACCAGCGCATCGCAAATTCATTTTCGAATAAAAATACTTTATTGTCAAAACGGTCGCGCACGAGCATTGAACGCTGTGAATGCATTGAATCTTTTACATCTTCCTCGTTTTCAATCCAACGCGCTATTTTGCTGCCGATTGGCTCCATTATGACTTCTACATTGTATTCGTTGATCATACGGTGCTGGAAAACTTCAAACTGCAGTTGACCAACCGCACCTAGAATGACTTCTTCAGTGTGCAATGTTTTGAAATATTGAATTGCCCCTTCTTGCACCAATTGCAGTACTCCTTTTTGGAATTGCTTCCCTTTCATTACGTTTTTCGCCGAAACGCGCATGAAAATTTCCGGTGTGAATTGAGGCAGCTTTTCAAAGTTAAACCCTTTTTTACCGCCTACTACCGTGTCGCCTATTTGGTACGTACCTGTATCATAAAGACCAATAATATCGCCTGCAACCGCTTCTTCAACCGTCTCGCGGTCATCTGCCAAAAATTGCGTCGACTGTGTCACTTTAAAAGATTTGCCTGTGCGTGCAAGCGTCATATTCATTCCGCGCTCGAATTTCCCGGAAACAATTCGCACAAATGCAATACGGTCGCGGTGGGCAGGATTCATGTTCGCTTGAATTTTGAAAATAAAACCAGAGAAATCTTTGTATTCCACCGGATCAATAAATTGCTCGTCCTCTGTAATACGAGGCTGCGGTGTTGGAGCAAATTTCAAATACGTATCAAGGAAAGTTTGCACCCCGAAGTTTGTTAATGCTGAACCGAAAAATACGGGCGTCAACTCACCGCGGCGGATTTTCTCTTCCGAGTATGCATTCCCGGCTTCGTTCAATAACTCAATATCGTCAAGTGCCTGTGTATAGTAAGATGTCACTTTCATTGGGTGCTCGACTGCAAGACCGCCTTCTTCATTCAGCGGTAAATAACGTTCCTCTTCTTCTGTGCGGAACTGTTCGATGCGGCGATTGTAACGGTCATAAATACCAAGGAATTCTTTCCCCATACCGATCGGCCAGTTCATCGGATATGCCGAGATACCAAGAACTTCTTCTAGTTCTTCTATCAATTCCAACGGCTCTTTCCCTTGACGGTCCAATTTATTAATAAATGTAAAGATTGGAATACCGCGCATTTTACATACTTTGAACAGCTTTAATGTTTGGGCCTCAATACCTTTTGCCGCATCGACTACCATGACTGCAGAATCCACCGCCATTAATGTACGATACGTATCTTCCGAGAAGTCTTGGTGTCCTGGTGTATCGAGAATGTTTACACGGCAGCCGGAATAATCAAACTGCATAACAGAAGATGTAACCGAGATTCCGCGTTGCTTCTCGATTTCCATCCAGTCAGATGTTGCGAATTTACCTGATTTCTTTCCTTTTACTGTACCCGCGTCACGGATTGCACCGCCGAATAATAATAATTTTTCTGTAATCGTCGTTTTACCAGCGTCAGGGTGACTAATGATGGCGAATGTGCGACGCGATAATATATCTTGTTCTAAAGTCATTGTTTTCGTCTCCTTTTTTCATACTTTCTTATTTTAAAAGACAACCATCATCCGTTACAACCTTTTTAATTTTAAAAGAACATTTTACAAAGTCGCCTGATTACTTTAAATAGGACAAAACCTACAACAATTGCAATTGCATTTAACAATACATCATCAACATCGATGCTTCGTCCTATAAAATATTGTGTCCCTTCTATAAATAGCGGGATGCTAAATGCGACGACATGCATCATGCGCCAGCCCCGAAACTTTTTCCATAGCAATGGGATGAAAAAGCCAAAAGGAATAAACAATACAATATTGCCTGCCAAATTGTAAAAAGCAATATTAGCTAACGGTCCATTTAATTGATCATAATACAGTCGAATCGTTTGCAATGGGGTGAAATTGCTTCTAGCATAAGCGGTCGAAGTATCAAAAATGATGCGTCCATCCATAAAATAAAAATTCGGGATAATCGTTTGTGAAAATATACTGACACAATAGAAGAAAAATAATAGCATAACAAATTCCCTTAGCCAGTCTTTTTCCTTATTTCTCAAATAAAGCACACGTAATATTATATATATCGGTAAACTTGCAAGACAATAACCGAACATGCTCACTAAAAATGACTGAATCATTTTTCTTCCACCTCCTAAAAAAATCCACCATTAACGCAATTCACGTTAATTCGGTGGATTTGAAAAAATTAAACAGTTATTTATACAAATTTTAACTTCCCAGCTTCAATCGCAATTTGCGCATCACTATGCGGATATTTCGTATTTTCAATAATTTGGTAATCTTCATGGCCTTTACCGGCAAAAATAATAATATCGCCCGGATTTGCTATATCTACAGCATATTTTACAGCTTCCGCCCTGTCTCCGATACATGCATAATTTTCGTGCAGCATCCCTTTTGCCAAGTCGCCTGTAATGCTCTCGAATTCCTCATAGCGCGGATCGTCCGTCGTCAATATAACATAATCTGCAACAGATGCTTTTTCCGCCATCGTTGGACGCTTTGTTTTGTCGCGCCCGCCTCCTGTGCCAACTAGGAAAATCAATTTGTTTTCCGGTTTTTTATAAGGAAGTGCGGCATTGATCGCCTTTTCAATGGCGTCCGGCGTATGTGCATAATCGATAAAAATTTGAATCGGTAAATCCGTATCTACCTTTTCCATACGTCCCTTTACCGGCGGAAGCATTTCAATTTGCTCAATAATGACTTCTATCGGGAAACTGCGTGCATAAAATACAGCTGTTGCCGCAAGCACATTGTAAATATTAAATTCGCCTAATAAGTGCATGGACACTGGAAATGTGCCTTCAGGCGTTTCCATATCAAAATGCGTCATCCCGTCTTCATAGCGGCAATTCACCGCACGGAAAATGGCATTGTTTTTTAAGCCATACGTCCAAATAGGAAATGGCGTCATTTCCGCATAGCGCTCAGACCAAGGATCATCCGCATTTAATACGACATGCTTGTTCTTTTCCAAATCCTGTCCGAGCTGAGAGAACAACAAGCCTTTCGTATTGCCGTAGTTTTCCATCGTTCCATGGAAATCGAGATGATCATGAGTTAAATTTGTAAAAACCGCCACATCATAATCTACACCGGCTAAACGCCCAAGCGCCAAACCATGCGACGAAACTTCCATGACCATCGCACGGCAGCCCTCGCTTTTGGCACGGAAAATCATTTGCTGTGTATTTAAGGAATCGCTTGTCGTGTTTGCCGATTCATACAATACTCCATTTAAATTAAAACCGATTGTGCCTGACAATGCCGATTTTTCCCCAAGCCCGATTAAAATATTATGAATGATGCCGGATACGCTCGTTTTGCCGTTTGTGCCTGTTACTCCAATCATCATAATATCCTTTGACGGATAATCAAAAAACTTCGCAGCTAAAATACCGAGTGTACGCGTTGTATTTTTTACGATAACTTGTGCAATTTCGCCCTCTAATTGTAATAGACGTTCTGTTACGATAACAGTTGCACCCGCATCGACAGCCATTTGCGCATAATCATGGCCATCCACTGTATACCCTTTTATACAAATAAACAGACTGCTCGGCTGTACACTACGCGAGTCAATCGCAATATCTGTAATTAACTTAGGTAATTGTCCTACTATCTTCTTTTGCATGAGTGTACTTAAAAGCTCTTCTGCATACATAATTCTTTCCCCCACACTTACAATATACTTGCGAATGAAAATTTTTTCGTTTAAGATTATTTCTTTCTATGTAATAACCATCATACTGCGCATGGATTGAAATTTCCACGCTTTTCAATAAAGAATTCCTGTTCACTCACATATTTCGTCTATTTATACGATATCTCTATCATAACAAAATTCGCCATTTATCGACATCGTAAATTCCTGTATCATAATAGTTAACATTACTTATTTGAGGTGTTTTATGCAGCAACACGAAATTTTAAATAAGCGAAACTTGCTTACGTTGATCACCTATATCTTTTCTGCCGCTGTTTTTGCAATCGTGATTTTTTCACAGCAGTTCCACCATCACCCGGCTAATTTATTTTTTTGTGCTGGCAGCAGTATTGTACTTGTCGCCTTATATTTTTTTAAAATGCCACCACAGGCTTTTCAATTCATTCTGATCAGCAATTGGCATATACTTGCTTTTCTTTTTAATTTTCAAAGCTTAAACAATATTACGTTTTATGCATTTATATACTTAATCGCGGTTTTGACTATTTATCGTTCATTGGCAATTTCGTTCATTAATATATTTCTCGTGCTACTTGAAATTTTTGTTTTATATAAATGCTCGATTATTTCGCTTAAAATATTCGAGTCCCAGGAAAACTATTTGTTCTTTAGTTTTCTGCTCGTTATTTGCATCGTAAGTTTGGCTCAAAGCTTTTTCATAAAAAGCATTTGGTCAAAGGTGGAGAAAAAGGCAATTGACCGTGAATATAATCTTAACTCGAAACACGCTTATTTGAATCTCTTTTTTGAGCAAGCGAAAGATGCGATTGCTGTATTTGATTTGGAGGAACGTGTCATTGCCGTCAATCCAGCATTCGAGAAATTATATGGCTGGTCCAAGGCAGAAGCGATCGGACGTTCATTGCCGCTCGTCCCGCCGGAAAATGAAGAAGGGGCAAAACAGCGGACAAAGGATTTAAAGCGCGGAAAAAGCTACCATCTATTCGAAACGACCGATATGAGAAAAGATGGGACAGTGTTTGATGCGCAAATCTCATTGACCCCTATTTTAAGCCCCCACGGCGAAATTATTGCGGCTTCCGTCATTTCACGGGACATTTCTTATATTAAGGAAAACGAAAATCTGATTTTGCAATCCGAAAAATTAAAGCTTGTCGGCGAACTGGCTGCCGGTGTTGCCCATGAAATCCGAAATCCAATGACTGTCATTTCAGGCTATGTGCAAATGATGAACGAAGACAAAAATTCGCCTTACTATGAATATACGAAGCTCATCCAAAATGAAACAGAGCGGATCGAATTGATTTTATCGGAGTTTCTTGTATTATCGAAACCCCAGGCAAATCAGTTTGTACCGATTAATCTAGCGGAAGCTTTAACGGAAGTTGCGAGTTTTTTCCAATACGAACTCCAACAAAGAATCATTCAGCTGCACACAGTGAATGAATATCCAAATACGATTATTTTAGGCAATAAAAATCAAATTAAACAAATATTCATTAATTTATTTAAAAATGCCATTGAAGCGATTCATAACGATGGGACAATTACGCTAAAAGTGTGCAAAAGCGATGATGGAAAAGAAATTTTCATTCGGATAATCGATACAGGCTGCGGTATTCCTCCACATGTGCTGGAACATATTTTCGAACCTTTCTATACGACGAAAACAAAAGGAACCGGGCTCGGAATGGTCATTATCAACAAAATTATCCAAGATCATAACGGTTCAATCAAAATAGCGAGCCAGCAACATGCAGGAACAGATATTCTGCTGTCCTTCCCGATAGTTGAAGAATAATATGAAAAAGCTTTCTTGAATTTGTTTTTCAAGAAAGCCTTTTTTACTTGTATAATATTATTTCATTATCGTACGAACAAGCTTCACTTTTTGTTTATATGGTGGATATAGTAAGCTATTTGCCAGTTTATTAGAGCGTTGCATAATCGATTTAGGGTGGGTGAAGTTCTCGAAGCTCGCTTTCCCGTGATATGCTTTCACCCCTGAAGGACCTACCCCTCCAAACGGCAGATGACTGTTTCCTACATGTGTTATGACATCATTGATGCAGCCGCCGCCAAATGGAAGTTCTTGTAAAAAGTAGGAAACGGCCTTTTCATTCTCCGAGAACAAATATGCACTTAATGGCTTAGGCAATTGGCGAATTTCATGGATCGCTCTTGGCAATTGCTCATATGTCATAATCGGCAAAATCGGACCGAACAGCTCATCTTCCATCGATGGATGATCCCACGTAATATGCTCTAATATCGTCGGCTCCATATATAAGTCCTCACGTTCAGTACGTCCTCCAAATGTGACTGTATCCCGTTCCTTATCCAATATATTTTGCAGGCGGTCAAACTGGCGCGCATTAATAATACGCCCGTAATCCGGACTTTGCTGTGGATCATCGCCAAAAAATTCACGGATTGTCTTCTTCAATAGACGTGTAAATTTTTTCGCAACCGCTGTATGAACGAGCACATAATCAGGCGCTACACATGTTTGTCCTGTGTTGTTGAATTTTCCCCATGCAATTCTCTTTGCCGCCACGTCTAAATTAGCCGTTTGATCTATGATGGCAGGGCTTTTACCACCTAGCTCCAATGCAATCGGTGTGAGACGCTCTGCAGCAGCTTTAGCGATAACTTTTCCGACCGCGACACTTCCCGTAAAAAAAATATAATCAAACGGTGCATGGATTAAAGCCGTCACTTCCTCTTTTTCTCCTTCGACAACACGTACATAATTCGTCGGGAACGTTTCCTCCACAATTTTCTTGACGATTTGGGCTGTATGCAAAGCGGATTCAGATGGCTTTACAATCGCTGTATTCCCACCGATAATCGCTCCGATCAATGGCTCCATTATTAATTGAAACGGATAGTTGAACGGACCGATAATTAATGTGACACCATATGGTTCGCGTACAATATAGCTTTTCGCAGGCTGGAAATGAAGCGGCGTTTTTACAAGCTGCGGCTCCATCCAGCTATTTATATTTTTTATAAAATAGGAAATACTATCATATACAATACCGATTTCTGTGGAATATGCTTCAAATTCGCTTTTTCGCAAATCCGATGCTAACGCTTCTATTACTTGCGCCTCATATTTTTTAATTGTTTCTTTCAATAATACGAGCTGCTGCTTGCGGAATTCCACATCTTTCGTTGCGCCCGTATAGTAAAAGGAGCGTTGATTCTCAATCATTTGTTCAACATCCTGCACAGTAAATTTCATTTTTTTCATCCTTTCATTTATAAATGTATGCATAAATTATAGCTGTTCACACATATTAACTATAGTAATAACTACTACAAAGTTAATCATTATTCCTTCCAATTTAAGGAGGCTAGGTGGTGCAATCGTATGAAATTTTAGTATAAGGTTTATAAAGAAGCACAGCTGGGAATTTCATAACTAACTATTTAAACGGACATAATACGTACTGGATAACAATCGTACAAGGAGGCTATATAAATGATGATTACTGAGACTTGGTGGGGCGAGATTTTTTCTGGACCATTATCTATTGGATTAAATGAACAAAAGATTAAACAATTAGAGGATGAATCATTTTTATACTTCGACGAATTTGTTGCTACAATTCCTAATGAAGAACAAAATACTTAACCCGTAAAAGGACTGTCACATTTGGCAGTCCTTTTTAGTATTTTTTTGTGGCATAATGACTATATAATATAAATTATTATGCAATGTTTATAGGAGGTCATCCTTATTTTAAATAAATTGCTGAAATTCATGATGCTCGCTCTGCTCATTTTTGTCTGCGTCGTTTCAGTACAATACATTATGAAAAAAAATGCTTCAGAACAGCAAGAAGCAATCGATGAGGCAAAAGCCGCGATTGCCCCAGAGCAATTAAAATCACAAACGATGATTGCGATGTCGGAAATTGTACTCCAGCAATTCGTTGAAAATATTATGCTCAATATCGAAATAACACCAATTGATGACAAGCAAAATGTAGCCATTTCACTGCAGGCATCCGAATTTATTAAGGAAAGCACATTGCTGAAGGACAGCTATAATTTATTGAAGGAAATACAGCATGTTGAAGCATTGAATAACATCACTTTAAAATGGCTTATGCCTGTGCGGAATAAAAACACCGAAGTATTAACGATAACATTCGATGAACAAAAACTTGCATCAATCAATGAAATTTCATACAAAGACATACCCGAAGCCGCAGAACAATATATAAAACATGAAGCATTCAACTAAAAAATGCCGATGATTAAGCGAACAACGCTCTTCATCGGCATTTTTAGCTTCAGAATACTTCATATAACATTTCATGCAAATTGCAATACGGATTGTTGCGCCCTTCCAACTCCGAGAAATGATAGCGCATCCTTGCGGTATAATCCCAATACCCACATCGTGCGAGCCGCGATTATTGGAGGACAGGACACAAAAGTAAAGGAAGTAAACGTTCTTTCCTTTTTAAGTGCCTTCCTTTTGCACGGGTGTGCTGAAATCTGTCATTTTTATTATGGACTTCAATTTACAGTTTTTTACCGGCTCAACAATCGGTCCCTTTTCTTCAGGAAGTTTGTCTGTATATTTTATCCGCCAGCTGAAAATCCCCGAGAAAATCAAGGCGGATTTGCAGCTGGGCGGAAGACGGTGACGGAAAAAGAGTCGGGTTCCCTCAATTTGAGATGAAGGGGGCCTCTATTACCGATTGGCTGGGAGGAGATCAGTTTAAGCGCCTGCCCACTCCAATAAATAGAAGGAAAAATTCCCCTTATTAAAAAAATACATTAAAAAATACCTTAAATAGACGGAGAAATTCCGCTTGTCGATCCGAAAAACATGAAAATGGAGGGATTTTCTTTGGATAACCGGAAAATCTCCCCTTATTCCCCTCGAAACGAGCTTTATTACGTAAATAACCGGAAAAACTCCGCTTATTTTTTCCCTCAACATTTAATTAAGAGCCGGGATCTCTATAAGTAAATATGAATTTTGTTCACCCCGATAGAGAGGGGCTTATTAAAAATGAATAACCGCCGTTTTCAGCACTTTCCATTAGCCTGTTCAACAACTTGAATGCCAAAACCATCCAGTTGTCAGGCTAAAGCTAAATATGCGCTTTGAAATATTTCCATTTTTTTATTACTGTTAAAAGCTCATTTCCAAAACTATTTCAATGATTCATTCATTTGCTGCAACGCTGATTCGACATTCGCTACCGCTGTTTGCAGCTCTTGTTTTTGTTTCGATGTGAAGAAGCTATAGTTCACATAATCTTCTTTTCCGACTTCAAAATAAGCGCTCATATCATTTAATGCTGCAATCGCTTCAGCTGCTGATGCTGCACTTTCTGCCGATACACGCGGCATGAATATTTCCGCTATTGCTTCTGCCGCTTCTGTTTGTGCCTTTACTGCATACACTTCATTGCCGGCAATGCTTGAGGAAGTTAAACGATCATTCGCCATATTATTGAACATCGCCACGGCAGATGCCAGCACATTGTTTTCTGAGCTATCAATCGCTGGAAGCTCTGTTTGCAATGCTTTTATATTTGCTGCAAGTTCATTTGCCGTTTCCTCATAACCCGCCGTTTTTTTCTCTGTAAACAATCCGTATGCTAAACGTTGAAAGCCTGTCGTGTCCGTCTCTTTTCCTTCTGCAAGCTCACCGCCGATTTTCGCGGCAAGCTTTGGAAAACTCGGGGCAAGCGGCTGTATGCGCTCATAATACATCGTTACTAACGGGTATAGTTTTTGCGCTTCTTCCAGTTTACCGTCCTTAATATATGCGGCTAAAAGTTCTGTATCTGCTGCAAAATCATCCATTTGTTTTTCCGCAAATGCTTTGAACTGATCGGTTTCAGTCGCTGTATCTATTATTGCTTCCTGTTGTTCAGACGGTTCTGCCGCTTGCTCGTCCTCTTTTTGACCACATGCAGCCAATATAGAGACCGCAAGTAAGGCTGTCATTAGTTTCTTACTGTTTTTCATGCTCATTCCACCTCTTGTTTTTCTAGTTCGACTATCTTTACATGAACAACAAAACGCTCTTTGTCATTTTGGGATGTCGTACACGTCGAAAAAGTCGCCATTTTGTCTGCCACTGTCATTTGCACAGACATTTCAATGTCGGAACGTTGCTGAATTTCCGATAAAAACTGTGCATATGTTTCATCTGTAAATTCGGTTTCAATATAATAAAATTCTGTTGTCGTTTCATAGGCAGCAAATACATGAAGGGCATATTTTTTATCATTCGTTTCATAATAAAAAACCGGATGTGCTTCCGCATATGCTTGCTCGCGAAACTTCGGCAAATTCCCGAACATCGTCCCATTCCGCAAAACATGGCCATAAAAAATCGTATGGCGATCTTCCATCACTTCATTGCGAAAATCGGCGAATATACTGCCGCCACGGCTTTTTTCATCCAAATAATTATGCTTTAAGTAAAAGTCATTGTCGGAAGTTTGCAATACGGGATTATCAAGCCTGCTATTTTCCAATGCAAGCCACCCGATAATATTGGCGTTTTGCTGCTGGAGGGTGGAAAGCTTGTCTTTTGCCATCATTTGCTTTGCTTCTTCCAGCTGCCCTGTTACTTCATGATAGCTAAAATAATGGCGGATAATGATGGTCGCACAAATAATCATGGCGATTAAACTTAAAGCCCGAATCGATTTTCGCATATTAAATACTTAACGGCATCATATAGAGCCCAAGCTGTTCGTCTTCATGAAACACAGAATTGACGCCATATACTTCCTTGATGACTTCCTTCGTTATCACCTCACGCGGTGCGCCCTCCGCGATAATTTTGCCGGCTTTCATTAAAATAATATGGTCGCTGTAACGAATTGCCTGATTAATATCATGAAGCACCATCACGATTGTTAATCCGTATTGTTCGTTCAATTGCTTGACCAGCTCCAAAAGCTCCAATTGATAATAAATATCCAAATATGTTGTCGGTTCGTCCAAGCATAGCATTTCCGATTTTTGGGCGAGCGCCATCGCAATCCATACACGCTGCCGTTCCCCGCCTGATAATGCCGATAATTCTTTATACCGCTTTTCGAGCAAATTCGTACAAGCAAGCGCCCATGCAACGGCCTCCTCATCTTCCGGTGCACTTTTTTTGAATAACGATGTATGCGGCATCCGACCATACATGACAAGCTTTTCAACCGTTAAATCTGCCGGAATATCGTTTTGCTGATAAACAATCGCAAATTTTTTGGCAAATTCTTTCGGCCTATATTCAACTAAATCACGGTTTTCAAATGTTGCCTGTCCTTGGAGCGGTTTATTATTTCGTGACATGACACTTAATAATGTTGATTTTCCGCAGCCATTCGGTCCGATAATTGTCGTAATCTTCCCCTTTGGAATTGCTGTCGATACTTCATTTAAATGCCGTGTAGCACCATCATGCGAAACTACCACTTGTTTAATTTCCATTATGCTTGTCACTCTTTCCTAAGTAAAAATATGAGGAATGGTCCTCCGATAATCGCCATAATCGTCGATGCCGGCACTTCCATCGGACTAAACAAAGTACGACCGAGCGTATCTGCCAACAATATTATGAATGCGCCCAAAAGTGCTGTAAAAGGTATTAATACTTTATGGTCATAACCGACAAGCCGGCGTGCAATATGCGGCACTAAAATTCCTACAAATGAAATGACGCCTGCCACGACAACAGATGCGGCCGCCAAAAGAACTGCCGCCGCAGCAATAATAATTCTTGCTGCCGTTACATTAAAGCCGACACTTTTCGCTGTTTTATCCGATAATACGAGCACATTGCATGATGCATATAAAATAAATGCAAGAATAAGGCCGATTGAGCCATATGTAACAATTAATGATACGTCATCCCAGGTTTTTAATGTTAAGTTCGACGTAATCGCCCCTGATGCGGAGGCACCGAAGCTAATCATCGCTTCTGTAAGGCCAGAGAACATCGCATTAATCGCAATTCCGACTAAAATTAATTTCAATGGATTTAATCCTGATTTCCATGAAAGTAAGAAGACGAAGAAACATGCCAATGCCCCGCCGATAAATGCCGCGATCGGCGAAAAGAAAAACATTGTCGGCACAAAGCTTACAATAAATAATTTTGTAAAGGCGGCACCGGCTGAAATTCCGATAAAGCCGGCATCTGCCAACGGATTACGCATAATCGCCTGTAGCAGCACACCGGCAACCGATAGTGCAGCTCCGGCAAACAATGCGACGATAATACGAGGGAAGCGTAAATCTTTGATTGCAGCCATATTCGCATTATCAGCATTGAAAAAATTCGTTATAAAATCGATAAACGACATTTGAATACTTCCGGTTGTCGCCGCATAAATAACGGTGATGACCAATAAAACAGCGATAGCTATAAAGCTAATAATTTTTTTTGTCACAGCAAACATCCTTTATAAATGAATGAATCAGAAAAAACATTCCACGCCAACTTAGTGCAAGCTGAAGTTTTTCTTATTTAGTGTTTTTCATCCTCCAAACTATTTCTTCCCCTACATTTTGCTTCTTGCATAGCATTATTGATAGAAAATTTCCACTAAGCGATTTAGCGCCTCAGGTACATTCAGCGCTGCCGTTGTACCGAAAAGCTCTTCCTCCAAATCGTATACTTGCCCATCTTTCACAGCATTAAAATGCTTCCAAACATCATTTGTTAAAAATTCCTCGTCAAACATCTCAATTACTTCATCCGGCATTCCATGCGCCAGACGCAAAATGATATCAGGATTAGACGAATATAAATATTCCGTGTTGGACGGCAAATATTCAGCATCCTGGCCACCCATTACATTTTCGCCGCCCGCTAAACGGACTAAATCCCCCGCATATGAATTTTCCGTCGCCACTAAATAGCTACCCGGTACACCGAGCAAAATAAGTACACGCGGCTTTTCTTTATCACTAGCGGCTACTTCCACCGCATCCATTTCTGCCTGCAGCTCCGCATTCAACGCCTTTGCCTCTTCTGCGCGATTATAGCGTTCTCCAATTGCTGTAATTTCCCCCATCATAGATTCAATGCTTGTTAAATCGATGAAATCTACGGGAATTCTCAATTGCTCGAATTTATCCTTTAAATCGTATTCCAATGTCGATACAGATAATACTTCTGTCGGGTTGAGCGACTTTATAATTTCCGCGTCCGGGTCCATCGCATTCCCGATATCAGGAAGTCCGTCAAAGCGTGCCGGCAAGTCTTTGATTGTCTCAGGAACCGCCACTGCATCCAAATTTAAGCGATCCAAAATTTGCGCGATTACGACCGTTCCTGCAATAATGCGGTGCTCCTCCTCCACTGGCGAAGCTAGTTCTGCTGCATTATTTTCGGCTGATGCTTCCTTTTCCGCCGTTCCTTCTTCATTTCCATTTCCGCAGCCCGCAAGTACAGCTATGCTGAATGCGAGTCCTATAAGCCACTTTTTCATTCGTTTTCCTCCTAGTTGTTTAAACTGAAGTAAACTACATCTCTGCACAGATGGAAGTTTAGTTCAACTTAAACATCAACTTTCACTCTCCTGCTTGAAAATAGGACTGGGGCTGTGCTAAAAGCCAAGAACTTTTAACACAACCCTATCCTCTAATAAATATTCACTAAAAAAATAATGTTCATACAGCTGCATGTCGCCAGGGGCTTATCCGAAATCACTTTCCTTTACGGAAAACCCCTTGCACTTTATTTTCTTATTTTTTCAAGCCATCAACAGCTGTTAATGTATTGTTTAAAATTTTTGCCATTTGAGAGCGCGTTAATTTATTTTCCGGGTTGAACTTTCCTTCAAAACCAGAGATGATGCCTAATTTGTTTAATTCAGCAATTGCTTTTGCCGCTTCTTTATCTTTTGGCATATCCGAGAAGTTCGCTGTTGCACCTGTTGATTGGTAACCGTTTTTCTCCAATAAACGGTAAATCATTAAAGCCGCTTGTTTGCGTGTAATATCTTTGCCAGGCGAGAACGTAGTAGTGGATGTACCATTGATGATTCCATAGCCGTTTAAAGCGTTAATCGCTTTTACTGCTTCAGCGTCTTTTGGAAGATCAGCGAATTTTTGTGCTGCCGGAATGTCCAAATTTAACGCACGGTTCAACATTAACGCAAATTGAGAACGAGTTAAGTTATTGCCAGGATTGAACTTATCCGCCCCTTTGAAAATGCCTTTGTTGTAAAGATTAATGATTGCATCTTTGTTCCCGTTGCTTGCGATATCTTTGAATGGAACAGCAGTTGTTGTATCTGTTGCCTGTTTGCCGCCGAATTGTAATTGTACTTCGTGTACACTGTTATATACGACTGGACCTTGGTTTACAGATAAATCAAGGGATGCAGTATATAATTTGCTTAAATCTTTTACAGATACTGTGTAAATTTTTACTTTGTTAGCATCCACAGTTTCTTCTGATTTTAATGCGACTGTTGCGCCTTCAACTTTGAATTCGTTAATCCATTGACCTTCAGGGAATGTAACATCTACATCATATCCGCCTTCAGTAGCTGTAATTGTCACTTTATCCGTTAAGTATTTGCCTTGCATGATGGATAATTCTTTTGTGCCATCTTTATATACGTAAACTGGCTCAGTTGTTGCTGCAGGAGTAGTCGGAACCGTTGCCGCATCTGCTTTTGGCAGTTCCAAATTAGCTGTTTCGACAGCGAAGCCGAATGGGTATGGTTTATCCATATTCATAGCAGGTACAACAACATGAACTGATGCTTCATGTAAATCGCTAATTGATGGGATTTCTATAGTAACGATACCATTTTCCGCCACTGCATTTTTGCCGGCAATTGTTACATCTTGCACCATGGATTTCGATGACTCAGTAACAGTTAGCTGCACCGAATATTTGCCATCTTTAACGATTAACTTTGCATCTGGTGAGAAATGGCTGCTAATCGCTTTATAGTTGCCGACCTTCTCCTTGTAGGCATCCCACTTAATATCATAAGTGCCGTCTGCTACTGACTCGAAAGTTTTACCTACTGTGAACACTTTTTCTTCTTTTGCTTCTTCAGAAGGTTTTGCTGTTTCAGCTGCTTCTTTAATTGACTTTGCGTCTGGTGTAATTGTTCCTTTTGCGTCCATTTTCCCAGCAGGTGTATTTAATGTAAATGTCGCTTCTACAGTTTTAAAATCATCAGAAATAGGGATTAAAATCATTTTTGAACCATAGTTGTATACAGCTGTCTTGCCATCCACTAAAACTTCTTCAATCATCGCCAGTACATTTTCAGCTAAATTAAGTTGAATATACTTTTGGCCTCCACGCTCTACTAGATTACCCGTACCTGGTACATATTTAGCTAATTGACCAGTTGCATCTTCCACTTTAAAATCAATCGTCTTTGCCGCTGCAGCAGTTGCTGCTTCTCCTGTGCGAGTTGTTTCGCCGCCCGCTTCAGCGGATACTGCCATTGCAGGCACGATTGCCGATGTTGCTAATAATGAAGCTAATACTGCTTTTGTTGCTTTTGAACTTTTAGCCATTTTCCATTTCCTCCAATTGTCTATCTAGTTTTTGTTTGCTTTGTGCGAATGAATACAATCACCGCTACGATGAAGAAAATAATCGCCATAAGCGGTAATTCATCGCTCGTCTCCGGATTTTCTACTGCCTCAGAATCCTCAGCTTGCGTCATTTCAGATGCATTTTTTTCATCTGAATTTATGGAATCATCTGATTTTGTTGCTGCACTCGCTAGCTGATTGGATGATTCTGTTTTTTGTGCTTCAGTTGATGTTGCTGTTTTATTTGAAGAAGTATTACTTCCTGACGACTGTTTTGGCGGCTCCTTAGCTGGGGCCGTTTGCGTTGTTTCCTGCTTTTCTGCCTCTTTTGGCTCCTCAACTTTTGCTTCTGGTAAGCCTGTGCTATCAAATACAAAATCCACACTATAGCCATGATGGTAGTCGATTTCATCAATATCGATCTTCATCGCGATTGTGACCAAGTTTGCATTCGCAGCAGAAAATTGAACTGTACGCTGATCTGCAGATTCATTCGAACTGATTACTTTTGCCCCGCCCGGTGGATTAAACTCTGTAACCCAGGCACTTTTTTTAATGGTAAGCTGCATTGTCGTTTTACCATTTTTCACTATAATTTTTGCGGGCTTTAAAAAATAATCGTTAGCCATGGATGCCGAATTACTGCCAGGCTTGTTCACTTGATAATTCACTTCATATGTACCATCCGCAATGACAGCAAAAGACTGATTAGGCAAAGTAAACGCTACCAAAAAAAGAGCAGCAAAAATGATGAAGAAATATTTTTTCAAGTCACATTCCTCCTTTTCTTCATAAAATGCCAATTGTCTAATAGAGAACATTTCTCAATACCATAATATAGCATGCCACAAAATTGGATGTTTCTCAAATGACAACATTCTCATTTCGCATAAATTTTTCACATTTCCCCGGAAATTTCATGAATTTGTCGTAATTAATAGTTGACGAAAGTTTCATAAGTTATCAGGGTATATTTCTGATAATTTATAACAACAAGAAACTTTGAAAAATACAATAAAAAAGATGGAAATGGGCAATCTCAATGTCACCCTCTCCATCATTTTCGCGTTCTTTCAAAATATTTATTTCAGTTTTTTGGATCATAATTTGTTAACTCATCCGTCGTTATCTCTTTACCATCTACTGCTCGAAATTCGAATTGCCCTACACCGCTATGTGCGAAATATGTATATTCGATATTCGGTTCATTTTTGAAAATGACGACTACATAAAATGCGGGAAGCTTTTTTCCCCATACGCCCTCTATTGACTTGATTTCTTCTTTTTTATATCCCTTTTCTTCAATAAGATAATCGGATACTTTACTCGCATACATAACTTTGTTGATTTGCACATATAGGATAGGAGAAATCATTATTAAAACGATTAAGCCTATCAACAGTTTCTTTCTAATAAAATTCCCCCTATATTTTATTTGCCCGCTTCTTCGGGATGGAAACCGTCGCGCTGCAAATAGTTTTCGTGTGCCCAAATTTTCAGCTTTTTTTGTTCGGCTTGCTGCTGAATTTCCAACAGCTCTTTTTCAAGTGTGTCGTTCGGTTTGTTGACATAGCGCACTGCCGCGAGTCCTTCGCTTAATAAAACCTCGTGCAAGCTGACACCATCGACAAATGCATAGGCTAAAAGGCGGTCATAATTATCCGTTTCAGGTCCTTTGTCGAACAATAGCTGCACGGAATCCGCCTGCTCCAGCAATGCAGCAGTGCGCACTTTCGCATCTTCTGCATATGGCATCGGTTCGCCTTTATTGTAATTCATTTCCGGTGTATCAATCATCAGAAGACGCACTCGCTGCTTTTCCCCATCTATTTCGACATTGAATGTATCGCCGTCATTGGCATTTAAAAACTTCACATCGATTAATTGCTTTCCCGTTTTGTCCATCGCCAGCTCTGGTGTGAGTTTATACACTACATTTTGTTCCGTAATAACCGAAGATGTCGTTTCTCCTGTTTCTTCTTTCGGTTCACTGAATACTAAATATAATCCTACTGCTAAAATGATTGTTCCACTTGTAATGAGCGTTTTTATATCTTTTAATTTCATTAGCTGAATCCTTTCTAAATCTCCGTGTTTGCCTTTGGACTTGGCCCTAGTTCATTCGGCGGGATGTCTGCGAATGTTTCGCCTTCTTCTTCCAGATCGCGCATACGGTGTGCCAGACGCGATGCCGCACAAGCAGCGATGCTTCCTACTAAATCGTCCAAAAATGTATTGACTGATTCCCCGGCTTTAGTATCGAGCTTTTCAATGATTCCAATTTTTTGCTTATCCAAATGACCGAACGTTGTTACCGCAATGCTTCCATACGTAAATACAGCCCCTAATGCCAGCGTTTCATCCACTCCAAATAAACCTTCATCAGATTCAATAATCGCTTGGAGCGGCGCAGACAGCAACCGCTTTTCGGCTAGTTCATCTAATTCAATTCCTACTAATACAGCGTGCTGCACTTCACGTTTATCAAGCACACGCTCAACAGATTGAACACAATGCTCAATCGTCAATCCTTCATTATATGGTGATTGCATCGTATAAACGATTTCAGCAATATCATCAATAGTTACGTGGCGACGTTCCAATGCGTCGCGCGTGGCTTTTGTCACCTCATCAGAGTGTACACGAATTCTTTTATTATGCATGAATTAATCCTCACCTTTATTTATATTAAGCGCACATTTACTTGCCCACTTTCTATATTACACCTTTATTTTTCTTTATGATACAATTTTGGGTACAACAATAGACAGGAGTGACAACATTGGAAAAAGGCATAGTAAAGGACGTAGCTTTTTTTAGTAATGCACTAAATGAAGAATTAGAGCTGTTGATTTATATTCCAGCAAATTATTCCCCATTATATGAATATAACGTTTTAATCGCATCCGATGGCAAAGATTACTTCCAGCTAGGCGGAATCCCGCGTTTGGCGGATGAACTTATTGATGGCTATATGATTGATAATACAATAATCGTCGGTGTTCCATACAAAAATTATGAAGACCGCAAGCGCAAATATACTCCAAAAGGCGATCAATTTGATGCGTATATGCGATTTTTGGCGCATGAACTTGTGCCATATTTAGATGAAGAATTTTCAACGGCACAAATTGGAGGCGGACGTGCATTAATAGGCGATTCCATGGCTGCGACGATTTCGCTGATGACAGCAGTCCATTATCCAAATATTTTCGGCAAAGCCATTTTGCAATCACCTTATGTAGACGAACATGTATTGCAGGCAGTTCGCAGTGCGAAAAACATTGAAATTCTTTCCTTATATCATATTATCGGGTTACAGGAAAATGAAGTTGTATTAAAAGACAACTCGGTCAAGGATTTTTTAACACCGAACCGTGAATTGCATGAACTATTCGTGCAGCTTGGTGTCGAAACATTTTATGAAGAATTTGATGGCAATCATACATGGACATATTGGAAGCCTGATTTAAAACGCGCACTAATTGAAATTTTCGGATAATGGCGTGTTCTGGAAATGTTTATTCACATTCTTTTCTGTTATACTTATATCAATTATGCCTCAGCATATTTGTGTCCGAATTCGGTTTTGTGCTTGCATGCATAATTCCTTTCCAAATTCGCGATATCCGTCGGAGGCTTTCTCCTCATTCAGCATTTAGCCAGATGACTGTTGAATGAAAGTAAAATTTGATTAATTCTTAGGAGGTAATGAATTTGAAATATGGTATTGTTGCTTTTCCATCTAAAAAAGTTCAAGATTTGGCGAACACTTATCGCAAACGCTACGACCCGCATTATGCTTTAATTACTCCTCACATCACATTAAAGGATGCATTTGATGCGGATGAATCTCAAATTGAAGATATTTCTAAACATTTGCAAGAGGTGGCATTACAATTTGCGCCTTTACAAATTCATGCATCCCGGATTAGTTCATTTTATCCAACGACAAATGCTATTTTTTTCCGTGTTGAACCAACATCGCAGTTAGAAAGCATTCACCAGTCAGTTCAAGAAAAAATCAATTTCGGTGAAACAAAGCATGTGTTTGTGCCGCATATTACAATCGCACAAAAGATGAGCGCCTCAGAGCATGATGATATTTATGGTCAGCTGCGCATGGTTGGTGTAGATGAAAAGGATGTAATTGACCGTTTCCACTTACTATACCAATTAGAAGATGGCTCATGGACAACTTATGAAACATACAAATTGACTGGAGCTGAGTAATACGTGTTTGAAGTAAAACTAGTAACAACCGACGAAGACCGCGAGCGCGCATTTGCTTTGCGTAAGGAAGTTTTCGTCAAAGAGCAAGGAGTCCCGCTAAGTTTGGAGTTGGACGAATATGATGAAACGGCCATTCATTTTTTAGTGAATGATGGCGAAGATACGATTGCCACAGCTCGTCTTCGGGAAATCGAACCAAAAATCGGAAAGGTTGAACGTGTTTGCGTGTTAAATAGCTATCGCGGAAAACGTCTCGGTGTATTGATTATGGAAGCAGTTGAGCAACACGCAAAAAACGCGGAATTTAAAAAGCTCAAACTGAATGCCCAAAGCTATGCTGTACCTTTCTATGAAAAACTGGAATTTTCCGTAACATCTCCTGAATTCATGGACGCCGGCATTCCCCATCGCGCAATGGAAAAGAATATTTAGAATGCCCATCCTTTATGGCGAGATTTAAGCGCATCCGCACTTTTATATTTATTCAGTAATTTTTATCCAAAATAGCGACATCTGCTGAAGAAATGAAAGCCACCAAGTGAATACGCTTGGTGGCTTTTGGCTTTGAATACAATAGAGCTCAATAAAATACTACTTCATCATCTTCTCGATTTTTGAAAAGTCTAATGATTTTCCATCTTGGAGGATAGATTTGACAATTTTATCTTCTAGTTCACCCGTAATCGGCTTCTTTGCAAGACGACTCACTTTTTTGACGATTTTCCGAACTTGTTTTTCATCCGAGAAATTCGCATGTGTCAATGCATTAGCGAGCGTCATAATTTCATCAAAATCAACGCCGGTTTTGCGCTCTACTTGCTTAAAAAACGAACGTTCCATCTCAAAATGCCTCCTTTAAATAAATACGCTTCCTACGATAATGAGTAAGATGAATAGTACAACGATTAGTACGAATGTGCTGCTATTATTGTTGTTGCAACCATATGCCGGAGACTCATAATTGCCACATTGCTGCCAACCATATCCAGACATGCTAAACCCCCCTTTCTAATTTGTAGTGTATGCATACACACAAAAAAAAGGAGGGTAATCGTCTAGTCTACTTTACCTTTTGGCTTAAAAATTAACGCTGCAATAAAACCAAATAAAATGGCCGCGCTTATACCGGAGCTCGTCACTTCAAACATACCGGTCAAAACACCGATCCATCCGTGTTTTTCCGCCTCTGCCATTGCCCCATGTGTAAGGGAATTCCCAAATGAGGTAATCGGAATCGTCGCGCCCGCCCCGGCCAGGTCGATTAAAGGCTCGTATAAATTAAGCCCGTCCAAAATCGCGCCGACAACGACTAAAATGGATAGCGTATGACCAGGAGTTAACTTCCCTACATCCATTAATAACTGACCAATTAAGCAAATAAAGCCACCAATCACAAATGCCAATAAAAATGAAAAGCCGATTGTCCTCACCCCATCCCGATTTCAATTGCATGTGCTGTGCATGGAATTGTATCACCTTGCTGAAAAGAGAGCGGCGATAAAAGCGCACCCGTCGCCACTAATAATACACGTTTGTAACGACCTGATTTAAACTGCTCAAGCATATAGCCGCTATACACAGCAGCAGAACAGCCCGCACCACTTGCACCTGCCAAAAATGCTGTATCTTCTCCGTAAAATTCGGCACCTGCATCACGGAATCTTGATAAATCTTCCTTCTTCACTCCGCTTTGGGCAAACATCGCAATCAGAATTTTCAAACCGATTTTCCCTAAGTCACCGGTCATTATAACATCATAATCCTGCAATTTTTGCGAACGCTTTTGTAAATGTGCCTGAATCGTATCAAAGGCAGCCGGCGCCATCGCACCACCCATATGAAAAGGATCCGTCGCACCGTAATCAACCACTTTTCCGACGGTCGCCGCCTCTATATACGGAAGCTTCGGTTCATGTTTCCCGACTAGCACAAAGCCTGCCGCTGTCACTGTCCATTGAGATGTGGCAGGTTTTTGCGAGCCATATTCGATCGGGTAGCGGAATTGGCGTTCAACTGCATTATGCTGACTTGACGCCCCTGCTATCGAAAAATCGCTAGCCCCAAGCTCTGTCAATAATGCCGCAATGATCATCGATGAAACAGACGTAGCACATGCGGAAAACATGCCGATAAAGGAAATGGCGAGTTCCCGTGCGGCAAAGTTCGTTGGTGTCATTTGATTGACCAAATCCCCGCCCAATAAATAATCAATGTCTAAATTATTCAAATTTGATTTTTTCAATATTAATTGGCAGGCTTCCGAAACAAGCATTGCATTTCCTTGCTCATTCGTCGCTTTCTGCAGACGTTCATCATTAAATACTTTGTCAAAATACGTTTGAAATACACTACGCTTTTCTAGAGGACCTACAACGGTGGCAGATGCGACAATGGCGGGCTTCGATTGAAATACAATTACCATGATACGACACCTACCGACACGAGCAATAATTTAATCAATGCGACAAAAAAGGCGGATACGACCCCAAATAAAATAACCGAGCCTGCAAGCTTGAACATATTGCCGCCTACTCCTAAAACTAGCCCTTCCGATTTATGTTCGATGGCCGCGGAGATGACCGCATTGCCGAACCCCGTTACTGGCACAGCGCTTCCCGCCCCGGCAAATTGCCCAAGCTTCCGGTATTGGCCGAATCCTGTTAAAAGCATCGCGATGAAAACCATCGTCGCCACTGTCGGATTGCCGACCGTTTTTTCCGTAAAATCGAAAAATATCATATAAAAGTAAGAAATGGCTTGACCTAGCGAGCAAATGACACCACCAACAGCAAATGCTTTTAGACAATTCATTGCGAGAGGTGTTTTCGGTGTAATTTGATCTTTTAAAGTATTGTATTGTTGCTGTTTCAAATTACGTTTCCTCCTTCGATAGCTTTTTTAAATGCTGCAATTCTTGAAGCATTTTATGTTGATCCTTTTCATCCATCAATTTGGACGATTCCCAAAACATTTTAAAATCCGCCGAAACATTGACTGTACTATCGGAAAATTGCTTTTCCAATTTTTTTTGCCAGCGTTCCTCAATTTTCTTGCGATTCCATTTCTTCATAGGCTTAAGTTGCATCGCAACAAAAAGTTCATTTTCGATAACGACGATATTCGCCTGTTCCACTTCGGGATCTTTTTCGAATAGCTGCTCTACTTCATGCTGATGCTGCTCATTATCTGTCATCGAATACGTCGAAACTTTTTCGCGCTCGTTGCAGCCAGCAAGCAATAGAAGCAAGCTCATTCCGACAAGCAATTTCCTCATAACAGCCCCCCTTATGTCCATTTTTCTCCAAGTATAGCCTGTCGTATTTTGAATTATTCATCACACAATGAAGTTTCATGCAGACCAATCATTCGCCCGCTTCTTCCGGAAAAAATCTCATATTTTAGAAAGAGTTAAGTATTAGGAGGTGAAAAATATGGGTTGTGGAAGAGGACATAGTGAGGGTGGCAGCCAATCGACTCGGGGCTGCGTTTGCGAAGTTGTGCGTGCCATTTTAGAAATCCAAAACGCTGCAGTACAAGACGAGTGTTCTAGATGTACGACAAACTGTTTTTTAGAGCCGCTTGGAGGTATCGTTAGTCCAGCTCGTTCGAATGCGGATACACGGGTATTCACATTATTAAATAAAGATGGTTCACCATTCTTTGCTACATTTACGACAGCTAATGGAGCGCCTTCACCATGTGTATCGATTTATTTCCGTGTAGAAGACATTTTTGATGGCTGCTGTGCAACATTGCGTGTGCTCATACCATTAGACGATAACGATGATCCAGTAGACTTACTAAATGGTGAAGGTACTGAAATCTCCTTCCGTGAAGTATGCTGTGTTACACAATTTGCTGCATCGGATAGCTGTATCACAGTTGATTTAGATTGCTTCTGCGCGGTTCAATGTATTGATGATGTGGATCTTGGTATTTGTAACTAATAATACGTATAAGTACATGAAAATCGCTAAAGTGACCTGTTTCGCCCGAAATAGAGGGCAAAGGCACTTTAGCTTACATATTTTGAAATTTTAAAGCTCGCATGTGTTAAGGAGGGGACTTTTCGGGAGGAGCGTTCTACTTTCGGCCGCGGCGATTCCACTTTCTCCGGGGAAGCGATAATTATTGCGGCGCGGTTCTACTTTCTCCGGTGAAGGTTCTACTTTTCGGGAGGAGGATTCTACTTTCTCCCGGGAAGCTTCTACTTTTCGGACGGAGTGTTCTACTTTCGACAGGTTTAGTTCTACTTTTCAGGCAAAATAATCTACTTTCGGCACACTTTGTTGTACTTTCCTGATTGAAGCGGCGATTATTGCGGCGCGGTTCTACTTTCTCCGGTAAAGGTTCTCCTTTTCGGGCGAAGTGTTCTACTTTCAACAGGTTTAGTTCTACTTTTCAGGCAAAATAATCTACTTTCGGCACACTTTGTTCTACTTTCCACACTTTCCCACCGAATAGTTTTATCTTTAAATTTATCCACACCACACCGTTCATACAAAAAAGAAGAGCCAATTATTTTGGCTCCTCATTTTAAAGGGTGTGATGAATCATGACAATATCATTTGCATGAATCCAACGCTTCGTTTGAACACAATTCAACAATACATTGCAACCATTCATTTTATCGATTGAAGCATAAATTCTTTCACCTGAATTTAATATAAACGATAGCATCCTTGGCTCCTTTGCCGGTCTGGAAAAATAGTAAAGCTGACGGGCGACAAGGGCATTTTCGATTTTTTCAGGGGCGGGCCGCACATAAACCGATGTACTTTCTTCATCTTGTATCGGATGAACATAACTCGGACTTGCAATAAAAAGTAATGGATGAATTTCCACATTCCACATCCTTTTTCATACAATATGCAAACCCGGGACAATTCGTTCCTTACAGAATACGACTAATAAAAGTTGAAGCAAGCCCTAAATAAATAATAATACTTGTAACGTCATTCAACGTCGTAATAAACGGTCCTGACGCGACAGCGGGGTCAACACCAAGCTTATGCATTAAAATCGGGATGAATGAACCAGCTAATGTGGCTACAATAATCGAGCAGCATATCGATGCCCCGACAAGTAAACCAATCATAAGGGTGCCCTTCCAAAAGAAAATAATACCAACGACGATAGCACCACTCACTAATCCCATTATAATCCCTGTGCTTAATTCCCTTAGCACAAGCTTAAACTTACTTTTCCCGCCAATATCCCCTGTCGCAATACCGCGGATAGCGACGGCTAAAGCTTGTGTTCCGCTATTTCCTGAAGTTCCTGAAATAAGTGGAATAAAAGTTGCGAGCAGTGCGACTTTATCGAGGGTCGCCTCAAAAATCCCCATCAATCCTGATGTAAGCATCCCTAAAAACAATAAGATAATAAGCCATGGCAAACGTTTTCCCGCCGCGCGAATCGGACCCGCATCATTGTCATCCATATCCGAAATACCTGCCAGCTTTGAGTAATCGTCCTCTGCTTCTTCTTCAATAACGTCAATAATATCATCGACCGTAATAATTCCTTGAAGCTCCCGATAGTCATTGACGACAGGGATCGCTAAAAAGTCATAGTCTTTCATTAGGGTTGCGACATTTTCCTGGTCGTCCGTAACTTTAACCGCTACGATACGATCACTCATAATGTCGCGGATATATAAATCTCCTTCTGCGACGATCAATTCACGCAGAGACATAACACCGAGCAGTCGATGTTCATTATCAACTACGAAAATGTAGTAAATCGTTTCGGCAGTCTGCGCTTCTTGACGTAATACACGCATCGCCTCACGAACCGTTGCACTTTCCAGCACCGAAACATATTCGGTTGTCATAATGGCCCCGGCTGTATATTCCTCATAGCCTAAAAGCTCATTAATTTCATCAACGGTTTCCTCATCCATCATGTCCAAGTAATTTTCACGTTGCTCAGTATCCAGTTCGTTTAAAATATCCACTGCATTATCGGTATACATGAAGCCGAGCATTGCAGCACCGTATGACTGATCCATTTCATTCAGATAGTTTTCATATTCATCGTCATCAATTTCCGTCGACTCAAAAATAACAGCCATTTCCTGAGGAGACAAGTAACGATAAATAATCTGTCGTATGTCAGGGCCCACCTCTTCATAAAACTGTGCTTGATCATATGGATGTAGTACTAAAAAATGCTCGCGGAATGCTTCAATATTTTCTTCATCAAGCAGCATTCGCAAAAACGCCTCATCGTATTGTACTTCATTATTTTTTTCCTCTATCATGCTTGTCCCCTCCTCTCGACTACTCATAACGAATAATTCTATTCCTAATGATTGAAACTCGTCAAGCCCTGTTTCTGATTATCCTTATTTTACTCATTTTTATGAAGATGCATCAGGAAAATTGTAAAATCCTTCCCAACAGTATATTCCCACTTTTCCAAAAAAATAAAAGACGCCAATTAAAACATTGGCATCTTATATCAATAAATTAGTGTTGTCATTTCTTTTGGGAGCTTGCTTTCGAATTGCATTCTTTCTTTTGTTATTGGGTGTTCAAATTGGATGAAGCGGCAATGGAGTGCTTGGCGGTTTAATAATGATCGACTGCCTCCATATAATTCGTCGCCTGCTAATGGATGACCGATATAGGCCATGTGGACGCGAATTTGATGCGTCCTTCCTGTATGAAGTTTAAGACGAATATGGGTCAGTTCGTTATTGCGTGCCAACACGGTCACATCCGTATGGGCAAATTGGCCATCTTCCCGAACTTCCCGTTCAATAATGCTCGTATCTTTACGTCCGATCGGTGCAATAATGGACTGCTGATCTTTTAAAATGCTGCCCTCTGCAATCGCTTCATATTCACGGTGAATACAGCCCTTTTTTTGCTGCCCGCTCATTAAATGATGTATATGGCGGTGCTTTGCAATGATCATCAATCCTGAAGTATCACGGTCAAGACGCGTCACAATATGCACAGTAGAAGCAAGCTGCTGTTGCTCAAAATAGCCATATACGAAATTCGCGATACTGCCGTCTGGGTGCTCCCTTGACGGAATCGAGCTCATAAAAGCCGGCTTATCCACTACGAGCAATGCCTCATCTTCGTATACAACAGATAGTGCTCCATGTTGCGCGACCAAGCCTTCACTTGCTTCCTCAAGCGGGAAAAGAATCGTCACGACATCTCCTGCTGCTAGCCGTTGTCGCACATTTTTTTCTTCGCCATTCACAAAAATCGCACCCCCATTAAACTTGATGGCGGTAAGGGCACGCCTTGATATTCCCCAACGAGCAATGGCGTCGCGCAAAAGCTCGTTTTCGGCCGTATTTACAAATTGTACTTGAAATCGTTTATCCATATGTCTCCATTCTATTCATTCGAGACAAATGAATCATGAACACGTTCCCAAAACGGAAATGGTCTGAACCTTGCAAACCGGACCTTCTCATTCGCTACATTGAACGTAATCGACTTCACATCTGTTTCCGTCATATTTATATGATCGACCGTCATATTAAATTGCTGCTCATTCACAGGTTTTAATACACAGTTATGATGTGCCGGCAATACTAGCGATGAGCCTACTGTACGGAAGACACGGTTGTTGATCGATGCCATCTCCGTAAGCTGGAACGCCTGCAATGTCGGATGGATGATCGCCCCGCCAAGCGCCTTATTGTATGCTGTACTGCCGGACGGTGTTGAAATACATAGACCATCTCCGCGGAAACGCTCAAAATGCTCGCCATTCAGTTCAACATCCATTACGAGCGTCACATCAGGTGATTTGATTGTTGCTTCATTCAGCGCTAAAAATGTGCTTGATTCCGAATGGTGACGATGTACTTGCACTTCCAATAGCGGATATTCCACTACATTGAACTCCTTTTTGGCGATTGATAACACGAGCTTTTCCAGTTCAGATGGCTTCCAATCCGCATAAAAGCCTAAATGACCTGTATGGATGCCGACAAATGCCGTTTTGTCCAAACGATGCAAATAGCGGTGGAAGGCATGCAGAAGTGTCCCATCTCCGCCGATGGAAAGGACAATTTCAGGCTCTTCCTCATCAAATTTTAGACCGAAATCAATTAAGTAAGATTTTGCGAGCTCCATCAATTCATTTGATTGGTCGTCTCTGCGTGATTGAATTGCAAACTTCATTGGCTGTCACGCTCCTCTTTGTCAGTTGACTTATGGATAGCTGTATTCGTTGCTTCTTTTATTTCGCTAAAGTATGCTTGTGCTTCTTGAATCTCACTGCGGATCGACGACATTTCCTCATCCAGACGAAAGGCCGCCTCAGCCGCGCTCTGCAATCGATTTTTAATTTCTTCCGGGAAGACCCCTTTATATTTATAGTTCATGGAATGCTCGATCGATGCCCAGAAATTCATCGCCAATGTACGGATTTGGATTTCCGCCACGACAACAATTCGCCCCTGGATCGTTTCTACCGGGTATTCGACGATCATATGATGCGAGCGGTAGCCACTCGGTTTACTATGTGTTATATAATCCTTTTCTTCAATAACCTTCATATCATTGCGCTGGCGGATGAGCTCTGTTACTGTCGCAATATCATCGACGAATTGGCACATGATGCGCACACCTGCAATATCTTGCAATTCATTCCCTAAACGCGCAGTCGGTTCAAATGGTATCTCTTTATCAAGCGATTTGTCATATATACTAGCAAGTGGCTTTACACGACCTGTAACAAATTCAATCGGTGAATTCGCACTCATGATGCCAAATTGTGAGCGCATCCCTTTTAACTTAATTTTTAATTCGTCCACAGCTTGTCGATATGGACTTAAAAATACTTCCCACTGCCCCATTTACAAAACCCCCCAACTTGAAATAGCGTTTTCCTGTCACACTATTCCAAAAACACGTTGTTTCAAACAATTATACTTCTTGTACCTCAAAAAAACACATTTCACGCCAAATTCGCGGGAAATGATGTTGTATTTTTGCAGATTACGTTGAAAACTTATTCTTCATTATTCATTAGAAAAACATGTTTTGCGCCAAATAGCGTAAAATGATGTCTTTTCCTATGTCGATTTCCTTGAATAGCCTATGCTTTCTTATTCTCTAAAAAAATCGGCAAACGCCTTTTCCACAGCTTCTACAAAATGATCGCCATAATTGCTGTTGCCTTCAATATTGTACAGCAGCCCCTTTAATTCATCGACAAACTGCGCAAGCGGCATGGTACCGTCTTCCACTTTCAAATAAGGCTGCTGTCCCGACATTAGCATTTGCAATAATTGCGGCCAAACAACATGTGAAAAGCTTATGTAACTATATGCATCATTTTCTTCTATGATATAAAGAAACGCCTCATTATCCGAATCAACAATGACTTGCCCTGTCGATTGCAGTTGGCTAAGTTGTTTCTTTTCATTTAAAATAAAATGGATTTCATTTTGTACTGCTTCAAATTGATCAATCAAATATACGTTTCTCAATGAATTGAACTCCTTTTTTTGGCTTTTCGGACCGAAATTGAAACCAACTTCATATCATGATGAAAAACCTTTTTTTAAGCATTCTCTTCATATTTTACCATAGGACAATCATTTGGTGCAGAAGCGTTTTAATGAAATGACCGAAAATTTATGATGGCAAAGGACGATACCCAATGACACAGCATATCGAAATAGAATTTAAAAATATGTTAACGAAAACGCAATACGAGCAACTTCTCCAAGCATTTTCAATACGGCCCGGGCAAATTATACGTCAAGTAAATCATTATTTTGATACACCGGAGCACCATTTAAAAAATAGGCAAAGCGCTCTCCGCATTCGGGAATTCGACAAGTTGATCGAATGTACATTGAAAGAAAAGACTTCGGAACACCAGCATTTGGAAACAACGGACCGCTTAACACGTGAAGAAGCGGATAGGATGCTTGCGGGTGGAGCGATCCCGGAATATTCTGTCGGTGAAAGATTAGCACTTTTTGACATTCCTATGAACGAGCTGCACTGCTACGGAACATTGACAACTGACCGGGTTGAAGTTCCTTATGAAGGCGGTTTGCTTGTGTTTGACCATTCTTTTTATTTGCAGTGTGACGATTATGAGGTAGAATATGAAACAAATGATGAAACAATTGGAAAAAATACTTTTTCCGCGTTTCTGGCACAATACGCAATCGAGCCACAAACAGCGCAAAAGAAAATTGTGCGTTTTATGATGGCATTAAATAATCGGAAAGGCTAGGTGCTGTCATGGATATTTCATCGATGAAGTCATTGCTGGAGCTTCAGGCAATACAAAACTTAAATACATCAAATCAAACAAATTCGAGTGTATTATCATCATCCGACTCGACATTGTTTTCTGATTTAATGAGCGATATTTTAAATAGTCAAACGGCAGGATCTGCTGAAGGTCTTGGTGGGGTAAGCTCTTTATTGGAGTCTGTTCAATCTTCCAGCGCAGAGCAGCAAAGTACAGCTGCCAACAACTATATTGCTTCATTTATGCTGAATAACTCGGCGAATTTGACGAATTTGGAAGGCACAAATAGTTCCCTTCCAGCGAATGAGCTTACATCAAAGCTCAAACAATATATGACGGATTTTACACGTCAATCCGATGCGAGTAATTTCCTTGCCGGTGCAGAAATATACCGCTCCGAAATTGCGGCTGCTGCAAAAAAATACAACTTACCAGAAAAACTGATTGCCGCAGTGATGAAACAGGAATCAAACTTCAACGCATCGGCCACTAGTTCAGCCGGCGCATCTGGCTTAATGCAGTTAATGCCGACAACCGCGAGCTATCTAGGTGTTGCAGATCGCTTTGATCCCGGGCAAAATATTATGGGTGGCGCCAAATATTTACGTCAAATGCTGGACCAATTTGACAACAATATAGAAACAGCGCTTGCTGCATATAATGCCGGGCCAGGTAATGTGAAGAAGTATGGGGGCATCCCGCCTTTCCAAGAAACTCAAAATTACGTAAAAAAAGTGTTGAACTATATGAATGTGTAGCTATTGATTCGTTGTTTGCATGGCAATGCCTAAATCGGCTGCAATTTTCACCGGGATTTCATTGATTTAAGCGGAAATTCCACAAACAGGAAAGCGCAATTAATGCACATTAAAGCCTAACATATATACTGTTTCAACGTACTTTATATGAATGTGAAATGCCCTTCAAATTTTTTTGTAGGGCACTTTATTTGTTAAAACATCATTACGTTGCTAGAATGATTGTATCGTCCAAATGAATTTTTCGTTACTTACATGACATTCGTATTTCACAAATGGACGAAGAAAGACACAAAGGAGTATAACTAATGAATCGAAATTATACGATTCCTTATGAGGAACTCGGCGCTGAAAAGCTTTCTGAATTAATTAACGCGTTCTACTCTCGAGTGGCGAAGCATCCATTATTAATTCCTATTTTCCCAGAAGATTTAACTGAAACAATTCGTAAACAAATACAATTTCAAACGCAGTATCTTGGCGGCCCCAACCTTTTCACCGAAGAGCATGGCCACCCAATGATGCGTGCGCGACATATGCATTTTAAAATTACACCCGATCGTGCCCAGGCATGGCTAGAATGTATGGCGGAGGCAATGGACGAAGTCGGCTTGGATGGTAAATTCCGCGAAGTTTACTATAAGCGGCTCGTTATGACTGCTCACCATATGGTCAATGCCCCGAATGATGAGGAGGGATTTGAGTGAATAATGTCCAACTTTTACAGCAACCTGCAACACCGTCTACATGTAATAAACCGATTGAGCTTTATATTTTCATTGACCCCCTTTGCGAAAAAGCGCTGCTCATGCAGATGACATTGCGCAAGCTTCAAGTGGAGTATGGTCATTACTTTACATGTCGATATGTCCTTAGTACGGAACTCGCTGCTTTAAACAGCATTACGAGCCGAATGAAAGGCTGTGTTTCCGGAGCAGAATTGGATATTACGCATCCAGCATTACCTTCAATTGCTATTAAAGCCGCTGAACTGCAAGGTAAGCGCTCAGGATTCCGCTATTTAAACAAAGTTCAGGAAGTGGCGGCTCTCAACACACGCAATATCAATTCTCATGCAACATTAATCGAAATTGCACAGCATGTTAATCTGGATATGGATGAATTTATGTCTGACTTCGGCTCCAAAGAGGCGGCCCGTGCCTTTCAGTGCGATTTATACTTAACGCGCGAAATGGAAGTAGACGAAATCCCAAGCATTGTATTTTTCAATGAATGCATAGAAGATGAGGGCTTAAAAGTAAGCGGCTCCTACAATTATGAAGTATATGAGCATATTTTAGCAGAATTACTTGGGGAAAAATTAATTCGCCAGCCGATCCCAGCATTGGATGAGTTATTCGATCGCTTCAGTGCACTTACAACAGCGGAAGTAGCTGAAATTTATTCGATCAATGAACAATTGGCCGAGCGTGAATTAAAAAAACGGATGCTTCAACAAAAAGTGGAACGCATCATGACCGATGATATTACATTATGGCGCGCAAAATAAAGCAGAGCCATACACCATTATATAATTAATCGCACTTATAATATTATTTCAACCAGCTGCATATTCAAGCGAGCTGGTTTTTTTGTTGCGTGGAATTGGGGCATCGGAGGAGAGGCTGTCATATTCATCACCTCACTGGTATATGTGGAACGAACTATGCAGAAAGTAGAACCGTTCACTGAGAAAGTAGAACTGTCTTAGGGAAAAGTGGAATTGCTCCCTCATATTCGCCACTTCAATCAGGTAAGTGGTACTAAGTTGGCCGAAAGTAGAACACTTTGCCCGAAAAGTAGAACCTTCACCGGAGAAAGTAGAACCGTGCCCTCATATTCGCGCTTCAATCGGGAAAGTGGTACTAAGTTGGCCGAAAGTAGAACACTTTGCCAGAAAAGTAGAACTAAACCTGTCGAAAGTAGAACACTTCGCCCGAAAAGTAGATCCGCGTCCTCATATTCACCGCTTCACTTAAGAAAGCGGAACAAACCATGCCGAAAGCACATGCACACTCTCTCAGTCGCGTCAATTCCTCAAAAAAAACAAAAGAGGCGTCTCTATCCTCGACAGATAGGACGCCTCTTTTTCACAAAGGGGATGGGAGAAATGTTCACGTTCAAACAAAGGGGTGTATGTTTGTTATGTGATTTATTTCACGTTTATTACTCTATCATGGAATAATAATAGTTGCAATGAATCTTTCGTTTTTTCACAAATTCGTCATATAGTAAGCGTTTCCATAATCAAAATGGCCGTTTTATAAAGCAAAAGGAGAATCCAAGAGCATCAATACCGCTTCAACCACTGACAAATCAATGATTCACGTCACCACCAAGAGGAATGGACATGACCATTAAGCCCGTTCAATTTTATGCTCGAAACAGCAAAACCATCATCCTATAGAGCAAAAAACGCACCTTAAACAGATGCGTTTTCACAAACAATTAATTATTTAATAATAATTTTTCAAGCTCATTTAGCTTCTCTTCAAATACTTTGCATGCAAGTGCGATTGGTTCTGGCGATTCCATATCGACACCTGCCGCCTTTAATACTTCAATCGGGAAGTTTGAGCAGCCAGCTTTAAGGAAGTTGTTAATATAACGTTCAACTGCCGGTTCGCCCTCTTCCAAAATTTGCTTCGATAATGCTGTTGCAGCAGATTGGCCTGTCGCGTATTGGTATACGTAATAGTTGTAGTAGAAGTGCGGAATACGAGCCCACTCCAAACCGATTTCCTCATCGACTGTCATCGCTTCGCCGAAATATTGTTTATTTAAATCATAATAGATCGAAGTTAACTTCTCGGCCGTAATCGCTTCGCCTTTTGCATCCATTTCGTGGATAATATGTTCAAACTCAGCGAACATTGTTTGACGGAATACTGTGCCGCGGAAACCATCCAACCATTGATTCAATAAATAAATTTTTTGCTTCTCATCATCCAATGTGTTCATTAAATGATCGAATAATAGCTCCTCGTTGCAAGTTGATGCTACTTCAGCTACAAAAATCGAATAATCCGCATATTGGTACGGCTGGTTTTCACGTGAATAATAGCTATGCATTGAATGGCCAAATTCATGTGCCAATGTGTATAAGTTGTTGACGTTATTTTGCCAGTTCATTAATACATACGGGTTTGTGCCGAATGTACCTGAAGAATAGGCACCGCTGCGTTTCCCTTTGTTTTCAAGCACGTCTACCCAGCGGCTATCGAGACCTTTTTGTACAGTTTCCTGATATTCCTTGCCAAGCGGCGCGAAGCTTTCAACCATTGTTTTCTTCGCCTCATCATATGTCACTTCCATTTTCACCTCTTTTACAAGCGGTGTAAATAAGTCGTACATATGCAGCTCATCGACGCCCAGCACTTGTTTGCGCAGCTCCACATAACGGTGAAGCGCCGGTAAATAGTCATGAATTGTTGAAATTAATTGATCGTACACTTTTTCAGGAATGAAGTTGTTGCTAAGTGCTGCATGGCGCGCCGAATTGTAATTGCGAATTTTCGCGTTGGCATTATGTGCTTTCACATTCCCTGCCAGCGTTGTTGCAAATGTATTTTTATATTGGCCATATGTTTTGTATACAGCTTTAAATGCTGCTTCTCGTACTTCGCGATTATCGCTTTCAAGCATTGTAATATAGTTGCCATGCGTGATTTGCACTTCTTCGCCATCTTCCCCTTTAATTTTCGGGAATTCCAAATCTGCATTGTTTAAAGCGCTGAACGTTTTGCCCGCTGTTGATGCAACTTCGGACATTTGCGCCAATAACTCTTCTTTTTCGGCAGATAATACGTGCGGGCGACCTAAGTTGATTTCCTTTAAACTTTGTTCGTATAAAGAAAGCGGCTCATAACTTGCAACATAGCTGTTCAATGTCTCTTCATCCAGCGCTAAAATTTCAGGTGTAATGAATGACCATGCCGCACCGACATTCGTCACAACGGATTGTACACGACCGTCCAAGTCCTGGTATTTACTGTTCGTCGTATCTTGGTCATGCTTTAAATGAGAATAAACGTACAATCTGTATAGACGCTCATATAACGCATCACTGAATTGCAGCGTCTTGTATAAGCTTTCGGCGCTGTCTGCTACTTTCCCCTTAAAATCCGGCGCCTGCTTCGATAATTGTTCAACTTCTTTTAGCTCAGCATCCCAAGCTTCATCCGATTCAAAAATGGATGTTAAATCCCAAGTTAAATGCTCCGGTACTTCTTCACGTGTTAAAATTTGCTTTGTCATCCAATTGCCTCCTACTATTCCGAAATTCGAAATTATAAGTCTATTTAAACAATTTCACTATCCAATTGCAACCAATTCGTCGTATAGAACATCAAATAATTGTTTTAAGGCAATCTTTTCATGCACATGATGAATATCAAGCTTTCTTAATATATTTATATAATGTTCCACCGCCATTTCCCGTTCATTCGTCAGCTCCATACGGCTCCACTCAAAAAAGTACGGTATTGCCCTTAAATTCATCGTTCCAGGAGTGAGCTCGTGGCATTTCATAAAATAAAACAGCTGGATTTGCCATTCTAAACAAAATATATCAAATGCATTCGTATTTCGTACAGGAATCCCTAAAAAAGCCGGCAAACTTGCCATCGTCAATCGCATTTCATAAATCGCACGCAAAAATCGATCCTTTACACCTTTTTTGCTTAGTAATAGACGCGGCCGTAAATATTGGTCGCGGAATTTTGTAAAACTTGAAAGGAGAAGGCAGAATTTTGCATTTGAAATTTTTTCGGGGATCAGGAAAGGAAAATGCTGATGATGAAGCGGCAACACATTGACCAATGCAAAATACTGGCGCTTATGGATATGGATTAAATTACTTGCATAATAGAATGTTTTGCTGCCCACATCGTAAGTGATGAGAAACTTTTGGCTTTTATAGTGCTGGGTGTACTGGGCATTTGTATGATTAATCGAAATTTTAAACATACCAGGCGTTTTAAACTGCTCGGGTGTATGCAATAGCCAAATCGGGATAATATCGGCTTTCCTGTAACCATTCGTTCTTTGCCGAAATAGGTCATGAGAGATGGGGCTGCACTGGAATTCAATCGCGTATTGTCGGTCATTTTTGCGGATCAGAATGTCGGGGCGCTGCTTTAGGGAGGGTAAATACGGCTCCAGAAAAGGGTTTAGCTGAAGTTTTTTAAACAGTTGAAAGAGCTGCTGTTTCCCTAATAAATGGGCGGCCGATTCACCTTCAGAAAATAAAGAATGGCAGCTGCTATTTTTTTGATGTGCGAAATGGGGTATTTTAATTTGCCCTACCTTTAATAAAAGCTGCTCGCTGCATTGAGGGCAAAAAAATTGATGCTGTTTTTTTAATGTTTGCAGTTCCTGTTGCGACAGCTGTGCATGCAATTGAAAAAGCTGCTGTTCTTTCGTCATGGCAACAAGCATCGATACCACTCCTTTTCATCAATCGTACGCATTTTGGGAGCGTGTTTCAACTTACGGAAAGTAACTATTGGCAAACTGTTTTTTTCGGCATGTTTTAAAAATCACTTCGTCGTTACTTTAACTTGGGCGTATTTCCGCTTTTTTTCGGAAACATTCTACTTTTCATCGGAATAGTTCCACTTTTTCTAAAAAGTTTTCTACTTTCGCGGTCCAAGTTTCCACTTTTCAACCGAAATATTCTACTTTACGGAAAAAATGTTCCACTTTCGAATCCCCATGTCCCAACTCCTCCCTTTTTTCCAAGCAAATGCAAAAAAGGCCGCCTCATAATTTCAGGCGACCTGCTTTAAGCTGCTTCACTATTCAAAATAGCTGAGAATCGTTTCGAAGCAGTCTTCTGGAATGATAACTTCCGCATATTCTTCAAGGCGGTGAATCGTCGTTTTGGAAGCCGGCAAATATTCACTGCATACAGCGATGACATTTTTCGCTTCCTGGCTTTCCATCTCTTTTAAATCTACATATAAATAGTAGTATTCCTCCCATTTATACAACACAGATTTTACTCCTAATGGTGCTGCGCGCTTTGCAAGAGGTACTAGCTCATCAATATCTTTAAATCGGAATCGGGCATTTTCAAGCGGCTGCTCTTCCTCTTTCGCTGATTTGCCAATTGCATTGAAAATCGATTCTTCCATTTCGTTTAATTGATCTGATATATGAAGGTCGTCTTCAAAATTGCCAACCATCGAAGACGTTTCGGAATCATTCCCTACAGATGCACGCGTAACAACGACTTCTAGCCCACTTTCTGAAGCGTTAATATGAATCCAAATTGGACCATCCAAGTCGAAATAATCATCGGTATTTACTTCGCTAATGACATCCCAGAAAAGCTCTTCTCCTTTTGCGCGATTGTACCAAATCTCTTCGCGCGTATAACCACGGTCCTCGATATCACTATACGTAATAAATAGTTTTAACGTATGTTCATTAATGCGTTCGATGTCCATTAGACCTCAACTCCCTTCACAGTCATTGTATAGAACGTCACATAAATTTCAATTAGCATACAATATGGCGTCCTATTGCATCGGAACTTAGATACTTATCAATTACACATCCGCGTAATTGCAGCCGAATTCGTAATATCCGTAATTAAGTATCTATAACTCTATTGTATGACGGATTGGATTAAAATGAAAAGGAAAAACATTATTCAGAGTAAATTATTTGAATAATTGAAATTGTATTGCAAGCGTCATGTTAAATCAAGTGCTAATCATGTATATATAATATGTTCGAAAATAAAAAAAAGATGCTACAAGTGCACAGTATGCATCCGTAACATCATGAGTTTCTATATTTAGTTGACCATGCGCTGCGCTTCCTGCAGCTGGTATGCCCGTACTTTACGAGGCAGGAATCGACGAATTTCATCTTCGTTATAGCCTACTTGCAAACGTTTTTCGTCTAAAATAATCGGACGACGTAAAAGACCCGGGTATTCTTGAATCAGCTCGTATAGTCGTTGTAATGGTAATGTCTCAACATCTACATTCAACTTTTGGAAAATTTTCGAGCGTGTTGAAATGATTTCATCGGTGCCATCCTCAGTCATACGTAAAATCTCTTTGATTTCACTAATTGTGAGTGGCTCGGAAAAAATATTGCGCTCTGTATATGGGATATCATGTTCCTCTAACCATGCTTTTGCTTTTCGACATGAAGTACAACTTGGTGAAGTAAATAATGTTACTAACATTGTCTCACTCCCTCTCTAATTGATTTCAATTAAATTGCTATATGCTGCTTCCTCAATTGGAAGCATAACCGTTTACATAAAACTTAATTTAGAATTAATTTAATTTAAGATTCTGTACCTATTATACATGAATACCGCATGTTTGAATACACAATGTCAATAAATAATTCAACTATCGTAATAATTTTTATTACAATATTTTCTCTAATAAACGCGTATTTCATAATTTTGTTATATGGCATTTTTTTACCCAGAAATTCCTAAATATAAACTTCTATGAAATGTATATTTTTTCTCATTTAATAAATGATAATTGAGAAAACACTGAACAATGCACTTCAATTTCATAAATATCAAATGATACTTACTACTATTTCCAATTCCGCATCATTTTATTCCTGTTTCTTTAATAAAATAATTGCTTTCTTTTCATTACTTGCGTTATAATCACTTTCAAGATCATGAAAAACGATGACGAAGAGTAGTACATTTAACAAGAATGCATAGAGAATCTGTGGTTGGTGCAAACAGATCATTCGTTAAATGGAATGGACTTCCGAGTTAGCTTTACGAACGGACCCGATATGTGGTTATCCAGTAGTTTCGCTCGTCTCCTTCACGTTACGAAGAAGAGTGGCCAATTTTGGCAAGCTGGGTGGTACCGCGGATTTCAACATCATTCGTCCCTTCTATTTTCGAATAGAGGACGCATGATGTTTTTTTATTTATTAAAGGGGGGTCTTACCTATGAAAACAATTTTTTCAGGCGTACAGCCAACAGGAACAATCACTTTAGGGAACTATATCGGCGCAATCAAGCAGTTCCCGGCTTTACAAGACGATAACAATGCCATTTACTGTATCGTTGACCAGCATGCCATCACGGTGCCGCAAGATCGATTAGAATTGCGCAAAAATATACGGTCATTGGCAGCGATGTATATTGCGGTCGGCATCGATCCTAAAAAATCCACATTATTCATCCAATCAGAAGTGCCGGCACACGCACAGGCAGGGTGGATGCTGCAATGTGTCGCTTCAATCGGTGAATTGGAGCGCATGACACAATTTAAAGATAAATCATCGGGGAAAGAATCCGTTTCCGCCGCCCTGTTGACATACCCGCCGCTCATGGCAGCAGACATTCTTTTATACAATACAGACATCGTGCCGGTAGGGGATGACCAGAAACAGCATATTGAGCTGACACGCGATTTGGCAGAGCGCTTCAACAAGCGTTTCAATGATGTTTTAACGCTTCCCGATATTCAATTGCCAAAAGAAGGCGCACGCATAAAGTCACTGCAAGAACCGACGAAAAAAATGTCAAAATCAGACCCAAATACAAAAGCGACAATTCGTTTACTTGATACACCAAAAGAAATTGAAAAGAAAATCAAATCAGCTGTGACGGATTCTGAAGGGCTTGTTAAATTTGACGTTGAAAACAAGCCGGGTGTATCCAACTTGCTCATCATCGAATCCGCTTTAACAGGTGCTTCAATTGCAGATTTAGAGGTAAAATACGAAGGCAAAGGCTATGGCGACTTTAAAGCAGGTGTTGCGCAAGCCGTCATTGAACATTTAACACCAATTCAAGAACGCTACTACGAATTGATTGATTCCCCGGAACTTGATGAAATTTTAGACGAAGGCGCTGCTAAAGCAAATGCCATCGCCTCTAAAACTGTCAAGAAAATGGAGAACGCGATGGGCTTAGGCCGTAAACGACGCTAATCATGCCACCAATGGCGATAAGCACTAAATACAATTCCGCCCCATGAACAATATACATTAATACAGCATGCCAAGAATAACCGAGTGTGCGATAGTTTAAATATAAAATCATATTACTGATCGACATGACACAAAGGCCATAAAAAAATAAAAAAAGTACGAAACGTGTCAATACACCATCCTTCGTACAACTATACGAAAAACGAACGTACGATAGAATTCGCACGTTCGTTTTTTTATATTTCTTATTGCGCTGTATATTTTTTGAACAATAAACATGCATTATGCCCGCCAAAGCCTAATGAGTTGCTTAATGCGTATTCTACATCCGCCTTGCGCGCGGCATTTGGCACATAATCCAAATCGCACTCTGGATCTGGCTCAAGTAAATTCATCGTCGGCGGTAAAATGCCTTCCTTCAAAGCAAGCACAGTAAAGATTGCCTCAATGCCGCCAGCAGCACCTAATAAATGGCCAGTCATGCTTTTTGTCGAGCTCATTGCCAGCTTGTATGCATGATCGCCAAACACCGTTTTAACCGCCTGTGTTTCAAATAGGTCATTGTATGGCGTGCTTGTGCCGTGTGCATTAATATAACCCACTTGTTCTGGAGATACCGACGCATCATCAAGCGCCATTTGCATTGCGCGTGCTGCCCCTTCGCCATTTGGAGCTGGTGCGGTAATATGATGAGCATCCCCTGTTGCCCCATAGCCGACTACTTCCCCATAAATTTTTGCACCCCGTGCTTTTGCATGTTCGTATTCTTCCAAAATCAAAATTCCCGCGCCTTCGCCAATAACGAAGCCGTCACGATTTTTATCGAATGGACGCGAAGCCGTCGCAGTATCCGGATTTAACGATAATGCAGTATTTGCACTAAAGCCCGCAATTGCCATCGTCACGATCGGCGCTTCTGTGCCGCCTGTAATCATCACATCTGCATCACCGCGCTCAATCACTTTAAACGCATCGCCAATTGAGTTTGTACCCGATGCACAAGCTGTCACCGAGCACGAGTTAACCCCTTTTGCGCCCAAATAGATCGATACTTGCCCTGAAGCCATGTCCGGAATCATCATGGGGACGAAAAACGGGCTGACACGGCGAACACCGCGCTCTTGGAATGTTAAGAATTGCTGCTCATGTGTTTCCATTCCGCCGATTCCTGAACCGATCCACACTCCTACCCGAGGGGCCATTTCCTCAGTAATCGTCAAGTCCGCATCTTTTGCCGCCATCATTGAAGCAGCGATTGCGTAATGTGTAAAGCGGTCCATCTTACGCGCTTCTTTACGTTCGATATAATCTTCTATATTAAAATCTTTTACTTCCGCCGCCACGGATACTGTAAATTTACTTGTATCCACGCGTGTTAGCGGCCCAATACCCGATTTGCCTGCCAATACATTTTCCCAAGATTGCTCTGCATTATTTCCTACTGGCGTCACTGCACCGATTCCTGTTACAACAACTCTTCTTTTTTCCATCATTTAACACCCTTCTCTTTTATTTAATCGACATTTATTTTCCCCATTTTAATGCGAGCGCTCCCCAAGTAAGCCCGCCGCCAAAACCGACTAAAACAACAATATCATCATCCTTGATTTTCCCTGCTTCCAAATCGTCCACAATGGAAATGCCGATAGAAGCGGCTGAAGTATTGCCGTATTTCTGAATCGTTTTCGACATTTTTTCTTCCGGTAAGCCAAGACGCTCTCTCGCCGCCTCCATAATGCGGATATTCGCTTGATGCGGCACTAAATAATCGACATCTTCCTTCGTCAATCCCGCTTTTTCAAGCACGCTAACAGCCGACTCCCCCATTTGACGAACAGCAAATTTAAATACTTCGCGTCCATTCATCATAATGTGATTTTCCTGATCTAAATACAAATGCTTTCCGCCAGTTCCGTCAGCGCCAAGTTCAAATGCCAAAATTCCCCGGCCTTCCGAAACTTTCCCGATCACCGCGGCACTCGCGCCATCGCCAAATAATACCGCAGTGTTACGATCATCCCAATCGACTACTTTTGATAACTTTTCTACACCTACTACTAATATATATTCATAGCTATTAGCCTCAATAAATTGTTTAGCAATTGTCGTTGCATATATAAACCCGGAACATGCAGCGGAAATATCCATTGCCCCTGTCCCTGATATGCCAAGTCGTTCCTGTATTTGACATGCGACACTTGGAAAGTTTTGATCTTGCGTAACGGTAGCTACGATAATTAAACCGATGTCATTAGCTGAAATGCCCGCATTTTTGATTGCTTGCTCTGCTGCTTTATAAGCCAAATCCGATGTTTCCTCACCCTCTGCAATAAAACGGTTTTCAATGCCTGTCCGTGAGCGGATCCATTCATCAGATGTATCTAAAATTTTTTCAATATCCGTATTTGTCATAGCTTTTTCCGGAACATACTTACCCATTCCTATAATACCAGCATTCATTTATTGTCCCCCTTGTTTTAAAGCATACCGATCCATTTCGCCAAGGCATAATTACGCCCGGCTTTTTCGTTTATGACGAGAAATTCCCTTTAAAATTTTGTGACCATCCGTCAACGTCTGCTGTTGGTTCAGCAAATGTCAGGACAACTGCAGAAAAAAAGCAGTATCGCAGTCAGCTCTTTGCTTATTAAAGCCGAAAGTTTTACTGAACCACGATAAAATAATCACTTATTATTAGTAGTTGGTACTAATTATAAAGTAAATTTATTTTGAACACAATTAAAATTTATGAAAAAACAAGGGAAACTGTTTTTTCAGCTCACTTTAAAGCAACTCTTCAGCCGCTGAAAACCTATGAGACGAGGTATTTATGACAACTTGGCGAAAAATCGCATTCCCTCTTTTATTTTCATGAATGCATGTGGTATGATATTGAAGATGTAATTTTATAATAACGTTTTAAATATGTTCAATGAGGTGAATTTGATGCAATATATTATTACTTTCTTTTGGTCATTCTTATTAGTTTCAATGCTAAACTATGTAGTAAGTTCTGTATTAGGTGTAGATTTTAACTTCATGAATGGCGTAATCGTATCATTAGTATTCAGCGTGTTAGTTATTATTATCGCTGCAATCATTCCAAACGAATCAACTCCAGACGCAGAAGCAGAGCACCACTAATAGATAACAAGGGGCTGTCCAGTATTCAATACCGGGCAGCCCCTTGTTATTTATCGTAAAAAAGGAGATTTGGAAAAAATGGACAGTTTAGTTTCAATAGACATTCCGCTTTCACTGGAGTCCTCTCTCTTCCAGCGTTAAAAACAGCCCATACATATACGATGTACAAGCTGTTTTTCACATTACTTTTGAGAAATGGCTATTTCGCCGTTTTCGAGCGTAATCACCAGCATACCGCCTGCCACGACATTTCCTTTTAATAGCTCGCGTGCAACTACTGTTTCCAAATGTCGCTGCACGAAGCGTTTTAACGGACGCGCACCAAATTGTGGATCAATGCCGTGCTTTACAATCCAATCAATAACCTCATCGCCCACCTGCAATGAAATTTCCTGTTCCGCAACCCGGTCTTGCAGCTGCTTTACATATTTCCAGGCAATCGCGTGGAAATGTTCGCCCGATAATGCGTGGAACATTATAATATCGTCCATCCGGTTTAATAGCTCCGGCTTGAAATGCTGGCGCAATGCTGTTTGCACAAGCTGCTCCGACTCCGCGGACACTTCCAATAAAAACTGTGAGCCAATATTCGACGTTAAAATAATGACCGTGTTCGTGAAGTTCACGATACGTCCTTGGCTGTCCGTAATGCGTCCATCGTCCAGCACTTGCAATAAAATATTCGCCACATCCGGATGCGCCTTCTCAATTTCATCGAGCAATACAACCGAATACGGGTTACGGCGGACCGCTTCCGTCAATTGGCCGCCCTCTTCATAGCCGATATAGCCTGGAGGTGCTCCGACAAGACGCGATACGGAATGCTTTTCCATATATTCGCTCATATCAATGCGGATGAAGTGGTCTTCCGAATCAAATAACTGTTCAGCCAATGCTTTTGCCAATTCTGTTTTACCGACGCCTGTAGGACCGAGGAACAGAAAGCTTCCGATCGGCTTGTTTGGATCTTTAATGCCGGAACGCGCTCGCCATACTGCTTCGGTTACATATGTCACCGCATCATCCTGGCCAACTACACGTTCATGCAATGTATCTTTTAAGCGCAGCAGCTTTTCGCGCTCGCCTTCCACAAGCTTCGTTACAGGAATGCCTGTCCAGCGGGAAATGATTTTAGCGATTTCCTCTTCCGTTACTTCTTCACGCAGCATCCGATTGCCTTCCGATTCTTTTAATTGCTTTTCCAGTTCCGCAATTTCCTTTTCGAGCTTCGGAATTTTGCTGTATTGCAATTCGCTTGCCCGGGCCAGATTGTTGCCTGAGACGAATAAGCTATCACGTTCTGCTTCATATTTTTTCAGTTCGTCTTTTTTATCCCGTACGATTTGTAATCCATTTTTCTCGATTTCCCACTGATCTTTCATTGATTTCATCGAGCTTTCCAAAGCGTCAATTTCATCTGTAATGATTTCAAGCCGCTTTTTGCTCGCATCGTCTTTTTCTTTTTTCAATGCTTGCTGCTCAATTTTAAGCTGTGTGAGACGACGTGTTAATTGGTCGAGCTCCTGTGGCATCGAATCGATTTCAATACGGATCATCGCACATGCTTCATCGATTAAATCAATTGCCTTGTCCGGTAAAAAACGGTCCGTAATATAACGGTTTGCCAGTTGGGCGGCTGCGATGATCGCGCGGTCATGGATGCGTACACCGCGGTGATGCTCTTCAAAGCGGTCTTTAATGCCGCGTAAAATCGAAACTGTATCTTCAATGGAAGGTTCTCGCACCATTACTTGCTGGAAGCGACGTTCCAAAGCCGGATCTTTTTCGATGTACATGCGATATTCATCTAATGTCGTTGCCCCTATACAATGCAGTTCACCGCGTGCCAGCATTGGCTTCAGCATATTTCCTGCATCCATTGCTCCATCTGTTTTTCCGGCACCGACAATTGTATGAATTTCATCAATAAATAAAATGATGCGTCCTTCAGATTCCTTCACTTGCTTTAACACGGATTTTAAACGCTCTTCAAATTGCCCCCGATATGACGCCCCCGCAATAAGTGCGCTCATATCCAACTCATACAGCTCTGCATCCTTTAACCCTTCAGGTACATCTTTTCGGACAATGCGCTGTGCCAGACCTTCGACGATTGCTGTTTTACCAACACCGGGTTCGCCTATTAATACTGGATTGTTTTTTGTTTTGCGTGATAAGATTCGAATGACATTGCGGATTTCTTCATCGCGCCCAATGACCGGATCCATCTTGCCGCTCTTTACTTGTTCAATTAGATTGCGTCCGAACTGCTCTAATGGCGGACGATTATCTTGTGTTTGATTAAATTGCATATAGTGCACCCCTTCAATAGTTTGACCTTTATTGACTAATTTGATTATAGGTCAAATTTAGTCAAATCTCAAATTTTTGCACTCTTTTTTGAGAAATTTCAGAAGCTTATGCGTGAACCGTGATAAATTGCCCCCATCATCAACATAAAGAATTAGAAATAAACCAGTTTGACTCTAATTTTTTAGTATGATACTTTTAGAATAAACTGGAATATTCAGTTTCCAAAATTACGGGAGAAGAGGTGATGATCCATTTGCTGCAAACAATTCCTGAACAAATTATGTCGCTTATCCAAACGGAAGGGACTGCTTTAAAGCTGGAAAAAGGGATGCATATTTTTCAAGAAGGCGGGCGCTCTGATCATCTTTTCCTTATTAAAAGCGGGAATGTTCAAATAAGCAAAGAATCCGAAAGCGGCAAAGAATTGACACTCCGCATTTGCGGAGCGAACAGCCTAATCGGCGAAAATTTGATTTTTTGCTCATGTCCATTTCATACGACAACTGCAAAGTCGCTAACAAATACGGAGCTTTTTTCAATCCATCACGATATTCTGGAAAAATTTTTTATTGCAGAGCCTACTATGATGTCCGCTTATTTAACCTGGCTGCAAACGGAAAATATGAAAAATCAAACACGCCTTCGCGATTTAGTGCTGCACGGCAAAAAAGGTGCGCTCTACTCAACATTAATCCGCCTTGCGAACACATTTGGCGAATTTCCATCTCCAAACGAAGCGAATATAAAAATAGCATTGACAAATACCGAGCTCGCCAATTTATGCGCGACAAGCCGGGAAATGATTAACCGTATGTTGGGCGATTTGCGGAAGGATAAAGTCATTGCAATCGAAAAAAGCTATATTACAATATTGGATTTAAATTATTTAAAGCGTGAAATCGAATGCGAAAACTGTCCGCTTGCTATTTGCAGGATAGATTAGAAAAACGTGGTTTATTTTCTTCGCTCAACAAAAAACGATATAAAAAAGAAGCTGTCCGGTAAAACCGATGAAATCGATTTTTCCGGACAGCCCTGTTTTTGAGGCTTAACGAATACCCAGCGCCATTTTTGCATAGCGGGACATGTTGTCCTTAGACCATGCTGGTTGCCATACGATATCAACTTTAACTTCCTTTACTTCAGGCAGTTCGCTTAATGCAGTAGTTACTTGGTCAACAATTACCGGAGCAAGAGGGCAGCCCATTGATGTTAATGTCATTGTGACAATTGCCAAGCCTTCATCTGTTAAATCCACTTCATATACTAAACCTAAGTTGACAATATCGATGCCCAGCTCAGGGTCGATTACGTTCTCTAAAGCTCCAAGCATGCTGTCTTTCATATCTTGATCAATTGCCATTTTTTGTTTCCCCTTTCGACATGGTGTTAACGTCTATCATATCAGAACGAATGATTTATGCCAAACGTTGCGCCATAAATTTCGTCACTTGCAAAATTCCGTTTCTCGATACGGCATGTCCTGCTTTAGACTCTGATAAATAAATAATATGCTCTGTTTTTTTGGCCTTTTCAAGTTGCTCATAATAATCTCGGCTCATACAATAAGGAACGACCGTATCCCGCTGGCCATGCCAAAAAATGATCGGCTTGTTTGCCCAAAATGCAGCATGTTTTTCCATATCGAATTTTTCAAGCATCCGGATTAAGCCGATTTGCTGTTCTTCCGACATCGGAAATGCGACCCCTTTTTGCTTCAGTTCTTCAGCTTGGTGAAGAGCGAGCTTTGTATAGCTTGTCGTTCCCATGCAAATCCCTGCAGATTGAATCCATGGATAAATGGCTAAGCATCCTGACGTCACAATCCCTCCCATTGATGTTCCGGCGATCCCTATTTTGTCGCTCGTTACTAATTTTTTCAGTTTCAATTCTTCATAAATAGTATGTACTTCTTCAACTGACTTCAATACAATTTTCCAGAAGTTATAATTCATCTGGTCTTCCGTTAAATTATTGGATCGCTCTCCGTGCATTAATGCGTCAGGCAGTATAACACGCACACCTTGTTGCACAAACTGATAAGCGTAATGCAAATTATGCTCCTTTGCGCTTAAAAAACCATGCAGAAAAATGACGACTGGTGTTTGCTCGTCCATCGTTTCATCATATACATGCAATAATGGAATCGCCTTCCATCGCTCTTGCTTTACTATCATATTTCTCACCTCTTCGTTTACCTTAACAAAACTTTGTCATTGTTTCAAAACTTTGACGAATGTTATTTTTACACGTTACAATTATACCCATGCTAAAGGAGGCTTACTCTCATGAACGAACATTTAATTGTATTAGACTTAGACGGTACTTTATTAACGGACGATAAAACGATTTCCTCGCTTACAAAGGAAACATTATTTAAAGCTAAGCAAGCAGGTCATCAAGTGATGATTGCGACTGGACGTCCGTATCGTGCGAGTCAGCTTTACTATAATGAATTGAACTTAACGACTCCGATTGTGAATTTCAACGGGGCACTCATTCACCATCCTAAAAATCCGATGTGGCAATCAATTCATACAACTGTAAATTTAAGCGTTGTCCATGATGTTGTGGAATCGGTTCATAAATACGAATATGATAATCTAATTGCTGAAGTGATGGATGATGTGTATCTCCATCGCGAAGATGAAGGAATGCTCCAAATGCTCCATATGGGCAGCCCGAATATTTTAACCGGGGATTTGACGCGTACATTATTGCAAAACCCGACAAGCTTATTGATTCAAGCAGATGATGTCAATACACCGATCATTCGCCAGCATCTTCAAGATGTCCACGCAGAGTTAATCGAACACCGCCGCTGGGGCGCGCCTTTCCCGATCATCGAAATTGTTCATAAAGGATTGAGCAAAGCGGTTGGCATCGACCATATTGCAAAGGAAATGGGTATCCCCCGCGAGCGTATTATCGCATTTGGGGACGAGGACAATGACTTGGAAATGATTGAATATGCAGGTGTAGGTGTAGCGATGAGCAATGGAATTGATGATTTGAAGGGTATCGCCAATGAAATTACATTATCCAATAATGAAGACGGCATTGCGAAGTTTTTACAGGATCGGCTGAAGTTATAAAATGAAGCTTCAATTGGCAAGGACCGGCCTTACTTGTCCATTAAAAACAGCCTAGAAAAGCGGGATAGCTGCTTCTCTAGGCTGTTTTGCCATTATTTTGAAGAAGAATTAGCACGACGTTTTTTTCCGCGTTTCATGATGACTACCATGAATGCGGCATACAGCACAACGACAAGTGCAAGAGCAACGACATAGGAAGTGTTAATGCCTCGAGCATCGATTACTTGATACACTTCCACCATCTCACGATCCAAAATAATCGTATAATTGCCGTCTTTATTTTCGCGAATGATTTCACTGTTGAACATTCCGCGTATCTCTTTTCCTTCACCAAACTCGGCTACTGGAATATGGACACGCTTCGTTTTACTACTATTATTAATAACGACGATCCATGTTTCCTTATCGGATTTCCGTTCAAACACGATATAGCCGTCTTCGTTTTCAAGCCATTTGAACTCACCATTGCGCAATGTCTCCGAATCATTTCTTAATGATTGAAGCTGTCCTACATAATCGGCTAATTCCGAGTCTGTTTTGAAGTTGTAATATTGATGTGCTTCGGCACCGGCATTACCATTCATCGCAATTTCAGAACCGTATTGCACGACCGGCACGCCAGGCAGCAGCAGTGTGCTTGCAATGGATATTTTGCTCCGTGTCGGCGGATACATGCCTTCCGCTGTTGCAGCTAATGTAAAACGGTCTGACCAAATTGTGTCAGTCATCGTCAATACAGGTGTGCCCGAAAGCATTTCCTCGATATAAGGCTCAAGCACCGTCGTATTCAAATCAACATTTTTGAAAGCGTTTGTATAGTTTAATGCCATATCATTATAAAATTTCGCATCAAAGTCCGCATCGCTTTCCGCATTGGCGATCACATAGACGCCCGCTGCTTTTAATTGCTCAATGATGCGATTTAAAAACGCTGTATCGGCTTGTTCGATATTCGTCAAACGCACACCATCGAGCTGATATGTATTCACAAATTGCACAGCACTGTCTATTAATTCGTTCTGCACTTCTTCATTCGCTAAGTCCCACTGCAATTTCCCGTCATTTGTGCCCGCAGCAAATCCTGATTTCGCCGCAAGCTCATGATTCGGACTGACATTTGTAATCGGGAAATCAACCATGATCTTCATATCCCGTTTTTGATATGCATCCACCATTTTTTTGAATTCCTCTGCCGTACCGAAACGGGCATCCACTGTTGTGTAGCTTGTCGGCATTGAGCCATCATATTTTTCGGTCGCAAATACGGAACCAACCGAAAGCATCGTATAGCCCATATCTGCTACATAATCGATTTTCTTTAATACCCCGTCAAAGTCCCCGCCGGCAAACATCGCCGAATCTTGGGCATTCACTGTATGGTCATCATTTTTACCCGTCCCATTAAAAAAGCGGTCCACTAAAATATCATATATACTTTCATCTGCAATCGTACGTTCTTCGTTAGCATTTGCTGTTGTCGCAACCGATAATGAAGCCGAAAGCAGTACACCTGCAGTCAGTGCACGAAGCCATTTATTAAATCCCAATTCATTTCCCTCTCTTTCGCATACAATCCACCGTCATTTTACCAAAAAAAGCATCCGCCTAGCTATGATTACAGAAGTTATTTATAGGAAATACGACAAATACGTGACAAAAGTGTGTATAGACCCTGATGAGAGGAGATTTTATGCAGTTTTGCGGACGGGATGCAGAACTAGCGATGGGGAAAGTAGAAACTTTGGGGAGGAAAGTGGAATCTTCCGCGCCGAATGTAGAACAGAAGCGGGAAAAAGTAAAACGGCGGGCGGAAAGTGGAACAGTTTTTCCCGAAAGTAGAACTAGCGGAGGATAAAGTGGAAACTTTTGAGCGGAAAGTAGAAGTTTTCCCGTCGAATGTAGACTTGAGCGGGAGAAAGTAGAACGGCGGGCGGTTATTAGAACAATTCTCCCCGAAAGTAGAATTCGCGGCGGAGAAAGTAGAACCTTTTAAGCGGAAAGTAGAAATTTTCGTGCCGAATGTAGAACTTGAGCGGGAGAAAGTAGAAGTTTTCGTGCCAAATGTAGAACAGGTGCGGGAGAAAGTAGAACGGCGGGCGGTTATTAGAACAGTTCTCATCGAAAGTAGAACTCGCGGCGGAAAAAGTAGAAGCTTTTAAGCGGAAAGTAGAAGTTTTCATGTCGAATGTAGAACTTGAGCGGGAGAAAGTAGAACGGCGGGCGGTTATTAGAACAATTCTCCCTGAAAGTAGAATTCGCGGTGGAGAAAGTAGAACCTTTGGAGCGGAAAGTAGAAGTTTTCGCGTCGAATGTAGAACTTGAGCAAGAGAAAGTAGATCGGCGGGCGGTTATTGGAACAATTCTCCCTGAAAGTAGAATTCGCGGCGGAGAAAGTAGAACCTTTTAAGCGGAAAGTAGAAGTTTTCGTGCCGAATGTAGAACTTGAGCGGGAGAAAGTAGAACGGCGGGCGGTTATTAGAACAATTCTCCCCGAAAGTAGAGTTCGCGGCGGAAAAAGTAGAACCTTTTAAGCGGAAAGTAGAAGTTTTCGTGCCGAATGTAGAACTTGAGCGGGAGAAAGTAGAACGGCG